>NZ_JAKSYK010000154.1:0-47402 GCF_022829425.1 Methylobacterium sp. J-072
GTTTTCGGGCGGCCCGCACGGCGCCCCGGTGAATCGCCCCACCCGGGACGGATCACGACCTTGGGTTGCGTCGCTAAGCTCGCACCGACGGAACCGACGCGACGATCCCTCCGGAAATCCCACCCCCCGCCCTCATCCTGAGGCGCCGCGCACCGGCCTCTAAGGAGACCTCCAGGGCTCGCCCGGCCGGTCGGAGGGGTTCTTCGATGCCCCCGCTGGCCTCTGGCGCCTCAGGATGAGGCGGGTGGGTTGGAGAACCCGACCTTCGAATCCAACCCCACCCCCTCATCCTGAGGCGCCGAAGCGCAGCGGAGGCCTCGAAGGAGCCCTCCAGCCGGCCGGGCGATCCCTGGAGGCCTCCTTCGAGGCCGCTGCGCGGCGCCTCAGGATGAGGGCGGGGGGTGGGATATCCGGAGGGATCGTCGCGTCGGTCCCGTCGGTGCGAGCGTAGCGACGCAACCCAAGGTCGTGATCCGTCCCGGGTGGGGCGATTCACCGGGGCGCCGTGCGGGCCGCCCGAAAACGGTCTTGGGCGGACATCCGACCCCCAAAACCCGCCCCGGTCCGAAGCCCGGATACGCCGCGCGCAACCTCAGCCGGCCAGCCGGATTTGCCGATTCTTCGAAGGTTCAGCGCCGCCACCCTTCGCGCGGCCTGCGCAGGCTGGCTCAGGCAGCGCCGATTCTTCGCAGAACCGCCCGCGCACCTGACGCGATCGTGTCCGGTTGATGCTGGTACTGGATTATGTATTCGCAGGCTTACAGCTACGTTTGTACGCCAATCCGGATCGACATTTTCCCGCCGAGTGTAAATCCAGCTTGACACGCCCGGCGGCCCCGGTAGCCTGCCTGTATGGCTACCACGCCCGCCCCGAGCGCCGTCGTCGAGCTCCTCAAGCCGCTCACTTGGTTCGCGCCGATGTGGGCGTTCGCCTGTGGGGTGATCTCGTCCGGACAGCCGGCCCACGGGCAATGGCCGGTGATCGCCGCGGGCGTCGTGCTGGCCGGGCCGCTGGTCTGCGCTACCAGCCAGGCCACCAACGACTGGTTCGACCGGCATGTCGATGCGATCAACGAGCCGGGCCGGCCGATCCCCTCCGGGCGCATACCGGGCCGCTGGGGCCTCTACCTGGCGCTCGGCTGGACCCTGCTGTCGCTGCTGGTCGCCGCGGCCCTCGGGCCGTGGATCCTGGGTGCCGCCCTGTTCGGGCTGGTGCTCGCCTGGATCTACTCCGCACCACCGTTGCGTCTCAAAAAAAACGGCTGGTGGGGCAATGCCGCGGTCGGGCTCTGCTACGAGGGCCTGCCCTGGTTCACCGGCGCCGCCGTGATGGCCGCCGCCCTGCCCGACCGGCGGGTGCTGCTCGTCGCCCTACTCTATTCCATCGGCGCCCACGGCATCATGACCCTCAACGACTTCAAGTCGGTGGAGGGTGACCGGCGCATGGGGCTCCTGTCCCTGCCGGTCCAGATGGGCACCGACCGGGCCGCCCGCTTCGCCTGCCTGGTCATGGCCGTGCCGCAGGTGGTGGTGATCGGGCTGCTGCTCGCCTGGGAGCGCCAGGGCCATGCCGCCCTGGTAGCCGCCCTGCTCGCCGGCCAGCTCGCCCTGATGGTCCGGTTCCTGAAGAGCCCGCGCGAGCGGGCGGCCTGGTACAACGGCACCGGCACGACCCTCTACGTCCTCGGCATGCTGGTCGCCGCCTTCGCGCTGCGGCCGCTGGTGGGAGGGGCGTGATGACGCCTTCGGATTCGATCGGGGCGTCCGCCCGGAGACCGGATGAGTCGCAGGTCCCCTCTCCCGTGCGGGAGAGGGACAGGGTGAGGGACCAGGATTTTCCGGATCGGTCGCACCCCTCACCCCAACCCTCTCCCGCACGGGAGAGGGAGCAGGTTGCGGTTTCGGTGCTCGATGAGAATACCGAGCCGACCCACGCGCCTCTCCCTCCCCCCTCTGCGGGGGAGGGTACCCTGCGCAGCAGGGGGGGAGAGGGGCAGCGCGACGCTGCAGGATCGCACGCCCGTCGCGACCTTTCCGGCAACGCCGCTCCCCTCTCCCGACCCGGCCTGAAGGCCGGCCCACCCTCCCCCGCAGAGGGGGGAGGGAAAGGCGCGGCGCCTGAAGACGGCCTGGGCTGGCCCCAGATCGTCCGCCTCGGCCTGGTCCAGACCGCGCTGGGCAGCGTCGTCGTGCTGATGACCGCCACCCTCAACCGGGTGATGGTGGTCGAACTGGCCCTGCCCGCCCTGGTGCCGGGGTTTCTGGTCGCCCTGCACTACGCCGCGCAGGTGCTGCGCCCGCGCTGGGGCTACGGCTCGGACCGGAGCGGGACGCGCACGCCCTGGATCGTCGGCGGCATGGCCGCCCTCTGCCTCGGCGGGTTCGGGGCGGCCTGCGGCACGGCGCTCGCCGCCACTGACCTCGTGCTCGGCCTCGCCCTGGCGGCCCTGTCGTTCCTCTGCGTCGGGATCGGGGCCGGGGCCGCCGGGACGTCGTTGCTCGTTTTGCTGTCTGGGGGTGTCGCCCCGGCCCGGCGCGGAGCCGCCGCCACCATCGTCTGGGTGATGATGATCCTGGGCTTCGCCCTGACGGCACCGCTCGCCGGGCACTTTTTGGATCCGTTCTCCGGCCTGAGGCTGGTCGCCGTCTCCGGCACGGTTTCACTCGTGGCCTTCTGCGTCGCCGTGCTGGCGCTGGCCGGAGTCGAGCGGCGCCTGCCCGCCCGGGCGCCCGAGCCCGAAGCGGCCAAAAAACCGTTCTTCACGGTCCTGGCCCATGTGCTCTCCGATCCCGTGGCCCGGACCTTCACGATCTTCGTGTTCGTCTCGATGCTGGCCTACAGCGCCCAGGAACTGATCCTGGAACCCTATGCCGGGCTGGTCTTCGCCATGAGCCCCGGGGCGACCACCAAGCTCGCCGGGCTCCAGCATGGCGGCGTGCTCGCCGGGATGCTGCTGGTGGCGGGCGTGACGCTGGTGGCTCGCGGTACGCCCCTCGCCTCCCTCCGGCTGTGGATCGCGCTCGGCTGCGCCGGCTCGGCCGCCGCCCTGTTCGCGCTGGCCGCGGGCGGTGATGTCCTGCCCCTGCGGCCGGTGGTGTTCGCGCTGGGCGTCGCCAACGGCGCCTACGCGGTCACCGCCATCGGCTCGATGATGGCGCTCGCCGGCCGCGGCGACGCTCGGGAGCGCGGCACCCGCATGGGCGTCTGGGGCGCGGCCCAGGGCATCGCCTTCGGGGCCGGCGGTTTTCTCGGGGCCGCCGCCGTGGATGCGGTGCGGCTCATCACGGCCGAGCCGGTTCAGGCCTACGCCGCCGTCTTCGCCGCCGAGGGGGTGTTGTTCCTCGTCGCGGTGGTGCTGGCCCTGCGGCTCGAACCCGTCCGGGCTCCCGCTCGGGGCACGATCCCGCTCAATCCCATCCTCGGCGCGAGGTAACGCGATGGCTCGGTTGGTTGATGGCGTTTCCTACGATGTCGTCGTGGTCGGAGGCGGTCCCGCGGGGGCCACGGCGGCGACCGAGCTGGCCCGGGCCGGGCACGCGGTGCTGCTCCTCGACAAGCCCGGGCGGATCAAGCCCTGCGGCGGTGCGATCCCGCCCCGGCTGATCCGCGACTTCGCGATTCCCGATTCCCTGCTGGTCGCCAAGATCCGCTCCGCCCGGATGGTGGCGCCGAGCGGCAAGGCCGTGGACATGCCGGTGGGCGAAGGCTTCGTCGGCATGGTCGATCGCCAGCATTTCGACCCGTGGCTGCGCACCCGCGCCGAGGAGGCCGGCGCCGACCTGCGCGAAGCGGCCTATGAAAAGATGACGCGACCGGATGACGGGCTGCCGCTGGTGCATTTCACCACCGGCAAGGGCGAGGCCCAGGCCCGCCACACGGTCCGGGCGCGGCTGGTGATCGGCGCCGATGGGGCCTGCTCGCCGGTCGGCCGGGCCGAGGTGCCGGGCCACGACAAGATGAAACAGGTTTTCGCCTATCACGAGATCGTCCGGGTTCCGGCCCCCGACGCGCCGGGCGGCGACGCCGTGGATGCCGCCCGCTGCGATGTCTATTACCAGGGCCGGCACTCGCCGGATTTCTATTCCTGGATTTTTCCGCACGGGGACACCGCCAGCATCGGCACCGGCAGCGCCAAGAAGGGGTTTTCCCTGCGCTCCTCGATCCGGGCGCTGCGCGTCGCCACCGGCCTCGACGGCGCCGAGACGATCCGCCGGGAGGGCGCCCCCCTGCCGCTGAAGCCGCTCAAGCGCTGGGACAACGGCCGCGACGTGCTGCTCGCGGGCGACGCCGCCGGTGTGGTCGCCCCGGCCTCCGGCGAGGGCATCTACTACGCGATGCTGGGCGGCCAGCTCTCGGCGGAGGCGGCCAAGAGCTTCCTGGCCACCGGGGATGTCCGGGCGCTCGCGGGTGCGCGGAAACAATTCATGAAGCTGCACGGCCGCGTGTTCTGGATCCTCGGGATCATGCAGTGGGTCTGGTACCGCAGCGACGGCCTGCGCGAGCGCTTCGTCTCGATCTGCCGGGACAAGGATGTCCAGCAGCTCACCTGGGACAGCTACATGAACAAGGAGCTGGTCCGGGCGAAACCCGCCGCCCACGCGCGGATCTTCTTCAAGGATCTCGCCCACCTGTTCCGCTGGGTCTCCCCGTG
Source organism: Methylobacterium sp. J-072 (assembly GCF_022829425.1). Classification (NCBI taxonomy): domain Bacteria; kingdom Pseudomonadati; phylum Pseudomonadota; class Alphaproteobacteria; order Hyphomicrobiales; family Methylobacteriaceae; genus Methylobacterium; species Methylobacterium sp. J-072. Next base: position 4,653 of record NZ_JAKSYK010000154.1, read on the forward strand.
ACTCTTCTGGGACTCGACTCCGGCTGGGGGCCGCCTGCGGTGGCGGCATCGGCCGCCGTGCTGGTGGCCGTGGCCGGCGCCGTCGCGACCAAGACGGATGGCTGGTACCGGCACCTGCGCTTTCCGTCCTGGAAGCCGCCGGACTGGGCGTTCGGGCCGGTCTGGACCACGATCTTCCTGCTCACCACCATCGCCGCCGTGATGGTCTGGAACCGCGATCCCGACCCGACCGCCCGGCTGCTGCTGGTCGCCGCCTACGCGGTGAACGGCGTGCTCAACATCGCCTGGAGCGTGCTGTTCTTCCGGTTCCGCCGGCCGGACTGGGCGCTGGCCGAGGTCGCGGCCCTGTGGCTGTCGATCGCCGTGCTCGTGCTGGTCACCGGCCGGGTCTCCACCGCGGCCGGGCTGATGAACCTGCCGTATCTGGCCTGGGTCAGCGTCGCCGCCTGCCTGAACCTGCGGATCGTGCGCCTCAACGCGCCGTTCCGGGGGCTCGCCTGATGGAAGCCCTGTTCGCCTCGGGCCGGATCATCGACCTCATCCTGGCGCTGGTCGCCGCCGAGGCGCTGCTGCTCGCCTGGCTGGCCCGGCGCCGGGGCCTGGCCCGGGCGCCGCTCCTGGCCAACCTCGCCTCCGGGGCGGCCCTGATGCTGGCCCTGCGCGCCGCCCTCACCGGGGCCGTCTGGCCGGTCGTCGCCGGATGGATGCTCGCGGGGCTTTTGGCCCATCTGGCGGACCTGACGTTGCGCCTGCGCGCCGCCCGGACGCAACGCCGCAGCCCCCCGCCGGCCGGAACAACGCCGCAAACGGGCGCGTTCACGCGCGGTATCACCTTGTAACGACTATAAACGCGACCCGGGAGATGTGGTCATGCAGCTTAAAGCATCATCCCGACAGGTACGCCCCGGCCTTCGCAAAAAGATGATGCTTGCGCAAAACCTGAGAGCATCGTCCGCCCCAATCCTGGCGGGCCTGCTGCTCGCCTTCCCGGCCCTGGCGCAGGACGGCTCCGACCCGGTCGAGCGCGGCAAATACCTCGTGACCATGGGCGATTGCGCCGCCTGCCACACCGCCCCGGGCGGAAAGTTCCTGGCCGGCAACTACGCGCTCAACATGCCGTTCGGGGTGATCATGACCCCCAACCTCACCCCCGACAAGGAGACCGGGCTCGGCGATTATAGCTACGCCGACTTCGAGAAGTCGTTCCGGCAGGGCTACAGCAAGCATGTCGGGTATCTCTACCCGGCCTTCCCGTTCGGCTGGTACACCAAGGTCACCGACGAGGACACGCAGGCGATCTGGGCCTATCTGCAATCGCTCCCGCCGGTGAACGAGAAGCGCAAAGAGAACCAGATCCCGTTCCCGTTCAACGTCCGCACCGCGCTGGTGACCTGGCGGACGGCGTTCTTCACGGAGGAGCGCTTCAAGCCCGACCCCAATGCCAGCGCCGAGGTGAACCGCGGCGGCTACTTGGTCGAGGGGCTCGGCCACTGCGCCATGTGCCACAACGAGAACAAGCTCGTCGGCAATTCGAGCTTCGCCGGCCGCTTCGGCGGCGGCGTCATCGACGGCTGGTACGCCCCCAACATCACCCCGGACGGCCACCAGGGCATCGGCGCCTGGACCGATGAGCAGGTGGTCACCTACCTCAAGACCGGCACCGCGCCTGGCGACCGCCCCGGCGTCGCGGCGGGCCCGATGCGCCAGACCATCATGGAATCCCTCTCCAAGGTGAAGGAGGAGGACCTGAAGGCGATGGTCGCCTATCTGCGCACGGTTCCGGCCAAGCAGACCTACAAGGCCAAGGACCTCGCCGCCTTCGACAAGCCGGATGCCCCCGGCGCGTCCACCTACCTGACCTACTGCTCCTCCTGCCACCAGCCCGACGGCAAGGGCATCGAGGGCGCGGTGCCGGCGCTCGCCGGCAACACCTCGGTCCAGTCCGAAGGCCCCGAGACGGTGCTGCGGGTGATCTATGGGGGGCTCGCCGCCCAGAGCGGGCTCGCCCCGATGGTGGCGATCGGCCAGCAGATGACCGATGTCGAGGTCCGGAACGTCACCGACTACATCCGCAATTCCTGGGGCAACAAGGCACCGCCGGTGACCGGCGACAAGGCCTCCGAGGCCCGGGCCGCCACCAAGACGATGTTGGCCGGCACGGCCCCCTGCGCCGAGATCGAGCAGGACACGCTCAAGGCCGCCTTCGACAAGGTCGGGGTCGCGGCGACGCTCACCGGCCTGAAGCAGCAGGATTTCGTGCCGACGCTGGTCCGGGTGGTGCCGCAGATCAAGGCGGCCGACACCGGCGCCTCCGACGACGACGTGGTCAACGCCCTGACCACGGCCTTCTGCAAGGTCGGCCGCGACGACCCGCAATACGCGGCGCCGAGCTGGCCCGCGGTGATCGGCACCTTCGCCAACGTCGCCTACAGCCAGGTGAAGAACCCGGAGAAGCAGGCGGCGAACGTTCCCAGCGCCACCACGCCGCCGGTGAAGAACTGAGTTTTTTCGGGGGGGTGCTGGACGTGCCCTCCCCGTCCGTGCGGCTACGAGCTACAGGGGTTCGGATTTACATTTCCCCCGGCAAGAAAAGCCTGATCTCGTTCTTCAGGCGAAGGCTCGACAAATACCGCCCCGCACCGTCATCCCGGGGCCGCGCATCGGAGCCCGGGATCCAGAGTCGCCGACGTGCCAAGCTCCTGCAGGGGCAGCGTTTCTGGTTTCCGAGCTCCGCTGCGCGGACCCGGAATGACAGAGGGTGTTTGACGACGGGGCGCCCTAGTATCCGCTCCATCCGGCGAGGGTGCCGTACAGGTCCGACCAGTCCGGGTTCATCTCCTCGATCAGACGGATCTTCCAGTCGCGCCGCCATTTCTTTAGCGCCTTCTCCCGCGCGATCGCCTCGATGACGCGGTCGTAGGACTCGTACCAGACGAGCCGCGTCACACCATAGGTCGCGGTGAAACCGGGGCTGTGCCGCGTTCTGTGTTCGTAGACCCGGCGCGCAAGATTGTTGGTCACGCCGACATAGAGCGTGCCGTGCAGACGGCTGGCGAGCATGTAGACGTGGAAGGCCATGGCGCAGCCGAGCTTAGAATACGTATCGATCAGACGAGAGCGTCTGCTTTCCCGCAAGCCTGAATGACGCCCTACCCGTCATTCCGGGGCGCCGCAGGCGAGCCCGGAACCCAGACCCGCTGAGGCGCACGGAGAGCGCGGAACGCTGCGGTTCACATTCGGCAACCACGGCGGTTCTGGGTTCCGGGCTCCGCTGCGCGGCCCCGGAATGACGTGGCGGGTGGCGGAAGCGCGTCGTGGATCACGTCCCTGACGTGTCGGAGGGCGAACGACGCCGCCTCGGCCACCTCCAGCCGGTGGTTCCCGTCCGTCCCATCGCGCCGGGCGTGAAAGAGGCGCTCAGGCCGGTTCGTAGCGCCGCACCTTCGAAAGGTCCGTCTCGGCCTCGGCCCGCGAGAGGTCGTGCGCGGTCTGAAGGTTGAGCCAGAACTGGGGTGTCGTCCCGAACCGGGTGCTCAAGCGCAACGCGGTATCCGCGGTCACGCCGCGGCGTTCGCGGACGATCTCGCTGAGCCTGTTGGGCGGGACATCGATCTCGGCGGCGAGGCGATTGGCGCTCAGTCCGAGCGGCGCCATGAACTCCTCGCGTAGAACCTCACCGGGATGCGTGCGCAGGCGGGGCATGGGGTTATCCTCTGTGGTAATCCACGATCTCGACTTTCTCGGGCCCGGCGTCGCCCCACGTGAAGCAGATGCGCCACTGGTCGTTGATGCGGATGCTCCACTGTCCGGCGCGGTCCCCGCTCAGCTTCTCAAGCTGATTGCCGGGCGGGGAACGCAGGTCGCCTAGAGCGGTGGCAGCGTCGATCATGTCGAGCTTGCGCACAGCGACGGCCTTGAAGGCGCGCCACTGCCGGTGACAGGTATCGTGGAGGTGGAGCGCCTCCGTATCCTTGTCCGCGAAACTCTGGATCATCGCTGCGTGTTATGTTGTACGTAAAACGTATCAGGAATGGCGGAGAAGGGCAACGAGGTCTTCAAAGGATCCATGTTTCGGCGGACGCTCCAGCCTCCACGTCGTCATCCTGGGGGCCGTAGGCGAGCCCGGGATCCAGAGCCGCCGAGTGATGCGAATCGGTCGGAACGCTACAGCGGAGAGTCCTGCAACCGCGGCGGCTCTGGATTGCCGCCTCCCTCCGGCGGCCCCTCCGGGTCCGGGCTCCGCTGCGCGGCCCCGGAATGACAGGGAGGGCGGCCTAAGCCCACGGCGCTCCCACGGGAACGGACAAGGCCGCGCTTCGTTTGAGCCGGGATTCCTCAGGCCTTGAGCCCCGGAGTGCCCGTGTCGACCCTCGTCCGTATCCTGCTCGCGATCTTCATCCCCCCGGTGGCGGTGCTCGTCACCACGGGGTTCGGCCTGCAGTTCCTGCTGAACATCCTGCTGTGGCTGATCTTCTGGCTGCCCGGCACGGTCCACGCCCTGTGGCTGATGAACCGCGACCGGCCGCTGGTGTGAGCTCGAGCGCTCGCCGCCGAAGTGGAGTCCGGTTCGGCGTCAGCGAGCGTGTTCAATCAGGGTCTTAGAGCCAGCCCTTTCAAGGTGTTTGCGGCAGCGGACTGTCCCGCTAGCCTCACGACGCTTGGTTCTTGCGGAGCCCGGTCTGGAAACAACCCCGTCATCCCGGCGCCGCGAAGCGGAGCCCGGGATCCAGAAACACCGTGGGATCAATAGCTTGCGCCGTCGGCGGCTCTGGATCCCGGGCTCGCCTGCGGCGCCCCGGGATGACGGGGTAGAGGCTGATGCCTCGTGGAAATCCGGGATTCGTGGAAGAGGAGCATCTCCCCTTAAGCGATCCCGCTCTCACATCCGTGCCGTGTCTGCCACGCTTCCCTTGGCGAGGATCGCGGGTGGGCCATCGGATCTGCGCTGCGATCCGAGCCGATCGATCCCTTTGGGAAAATCCAGGGCCACGGCCCAATCCGAACACCTTGAAAGGGCTGGGTCTTAGGGCCTGTTGGACCGGTCTTTCCCACCCACGCCCTCATCCTGAGGTGTGAGCGCAGCGAGCCTCGAAGGAGCCCTCCAGCCAGCCGCGCGACCCCTGGAGGGCTCCTTCGAGGGCGCCGCTGTGCGTCGCCACCTCAGGATGAGGGGGTTGGATTGGACGGACGCCGATCAAGACGAAGCCAATCCCTGTCGGGTACCGTGTCGCGACGCGATCGGGAACGGCTCTACGGCTTGGTCTTCGCCTCCGGCTCGCCCTTGCGCAGGACGAGCTTCGCATCCGTCTTGGCCTCGACCTTGGCGGTCTTCACCGCGTGCGGCTTGGCCGCCGCCTTCGGGGCAACCTTCTCGGCCGCGTGCGCGAGCTTGACCGGCTCGGGCACCACGGTCGCGTCCACCGCCGGGGTGACGGGAGCCGTCGGCTTCTCCTTATCGAACAGGGAGCCCAGCACCTTCTGGTAGCTCCTCGGATCGCCGTCGGCGTCGGCCACCGTGATCCGGGCCGGCTTCTCGGAGACTGACGCAGTGGTCTCGATCCGGTCGGGCTCGGACCGGTTGGCCATGAGCGTCGTAGCCGCGGGCTTCTGACCCCGGCCGGCCTTCGCGGTCGCCTTCGCCGGCACGGCCGCGGCCATCATCGTCGGCTGCACCTTCGGGTCGATCTCGATCTCCTGCGGCCCGGCCGCCAGGGTCTCGGGGCGGCTGACGTCGCCGAGATTGTGCCGGCCGAACTCCTTGGCGTCGTAGGGCAGCACGGTCTCGGTGCCGCCGAGGCTCGCGAAGGCGCTGGTGTTGGCCGGCGGCCGGAACACCGGGTTCTGGCCGCCGTCCTGGTAGACCACCCGCACCGCCGGCGTGCCCTTGGCGACGAGTTCCGCCACCTCGCGCTCGTCGTGCTCGCGCTTCTCGGCGACCTGCGGATCGACCTTCGGCTTGCACGAGCCGGCCGCCGCGTCCGAGCCGCCGAACACGTATTTCGTTCCGCACTGGCCGATTTTCGGCTCCTCGCGCAGGGCCTCGAAATAATCCGAGCCCTCCTTGAGGTTCTGCCAGAACGGCATGTTCGGGTCGTTGCGGAACTTGGCCATGTTCTGGGCCGTCATCCGGAACGGGTAGGACTGGAACTGAAAGCTGCGCTGGCCGCCGATGAACGCCTCGCGCGCCACCGCGTAGATCTCCGCGATGGTCGCGTCGGTCATGGCGAAGCAGCCCGCCGACGAGCAGGTGCCGTGCACCATCAGGTAGCGGCCGGTGCGCCCGTTGGCCCGGTCGACGGCGTTCGGGAAGCCGGTGTCGAACGACAGGTAGTACGAGGAATTCGGGTTCATCAGCCCCGGGGTGATCGTGTAAAACCCCTCCGGCGCCTGCCGGTCGCCCTCGCGGACCTTCGGCCCGAGCTGGCCGGACCAGCGGCAGATTGGGTAGGTCTTCAGCAGGGCGTAGCGGCCGTCGCCGCCGCGCTTCCAGACCTCCATCTCCGCTTCCTTCTTGTAGGCGCGGATCAGGATCGGGTCGGATTGCTGCATGCCCTTGGTCTGCATCAGGGCCAGCGTCTGGGGGGCGATCGGCGCGATGCTGCGCGCGGTCGGGCCGTTGATCCCGGAGCCGTCCTGGCAGCCGGCCAGCGCGAGGGCCAGCAGGGAAGCGGCCGCCAGCAATCGCACCGTCGCGAGACGCGCCGTCATGGGGAACCTCGTCGTCTAGCCTGCGCCCGGCGGCCTTTTGATAGCCGACATCGGGCGCCACTCCCCAACCCAATAGGCTCGTTAAGCTTGCACCTTTGTTACCGCAAGGACCCGGGCGCAACACTGCACGGCTGTGAGCGGTGGATTGACGCTATGCACACGTCTTCGCGAGATGGGGATGAGGGCCGCGACGAACATGCGCGCGCTCCCTCCCCCCTCTGCGGGGGAGGGTGGGCCGGCCGTCAGGCCGGGTCGGGAGAGGGGCGGCGCGACGGTTCAGGATCTCGCGCTCGTTGCGCCCTTTCCGGAAACGGCGCTCCCCTCTCCCGACGCCCTTCGGGGGCCACCCTCCCCCGCAAAGGGGGGAGGGAAAGCGCGGTGGTTCAGGCTCTTGCGGCCAAGGCCGACTGACCGAATCCCTTATCCGCAGCTCGCCGCCGCGGCGGCCCGCACCCGTCCGTCCCGGCGCAGCCACAGCAGCAGGGCGAGCCCCGCCGCCGCCATGGCGGCGCCCGCGAGCGGCACGGCCCTGTAGCCGAGCCCGGCATCGATCACGCCGCCGCCGACCGCCGCCCCGATGGCGTTGCCGAGGTTGAACGCACCGATATTCATCGCCGAGGCGAGGTTCGGCGCCGCGCCGGCCTTCTCCATCACCCGCATCTGCAAGGGCGGCACCAGGGCGAAGCTCGCCACGCCCCAGAGCAGGATCAGCAGGGCCGCGCCGCCCTCCAGGCGCATGCCCCAGGCGAACAGGGCCAGCACCGCGACCAGCCCGGCCAGCGACCCGAGGATCGTGCCGTCCACCGAGCGGTCGGCGAGGCGCCCGCCGAGCCAGTTGCCGAGGGTCAGGCCGACGCCAAACAGCATCAGCATCGCGGTGACGAACGGCGTCGTCGCGCCGGTCTCCGTCCGCAGGATCGGCACGATGTAGGTGAACACCGTGAACATCGCGCTGGCGCCGACCACTGTGAGCGCCAGGGCGGCGAGCACCGGCCCGCGCCCGAGCACCCGCAATTCGGCCCGCATGTCGTCCCGGGCCTCGACCTTCAGCTCGGGCAATGCGAGGCGCAGCGCCACCATGGCGAGCGCGCCAACGCCCGCGATGCCCCAGAACGCCGCGCGCCAACCGAGCATCTCGCCGATCCAGGCGGCGAGCGGCACGCCGCCGATCGTCGCGATGGTCAGCCCCGAGAACATCGACGCCACCGCGGCCGCCCGGCGCTCCGGCGGCACGAGCCCGGCGGCCACCACCGAGCCGATCCCGAAGAACGCGCCGTGGTTCAGCGCCGTGACCAGCCGGGCGACGACCAGCATCGCGTAGCTGTCGGCGATGGCCGCCAGCAGGTTGCCGAGGGTAAAGATCGCCATGAGCCCGACCAGCAGCCGGCGCCGGGGCACCCGCGCGGCGGCCAACGTCACCAGCGGCGCGCCGACCTGGACGCCGAGCGCGTAGGCGCTGACCACCAGCCCGGCGGCGGGGATCGAGACGCCGAGATCCCCGGCGACGAGGGGCAGCATGCCCATCGGGGTGAATTCCGTGACGCCGATGCCGAAGGCGCCGATCGCCAGGGCCAGCAGGGGAGGATTGATCGCCATCAGGGCTCTCCGGTTGTTCCGGAACCGCACGTGGCGGATTCGGCGCGCGGGGAGTAGTCCGTTGGCGGGACCAAGATCTGTGCGGGGGTGTCACGAATGTTGCGCGACAAGGCCGACCGCGCCGGGGACATGGCCGTGTTCGTGGCGGTGGCGGAGGCCGGCAGCCTGTCGGCGGCGGCGCGCCGGCTCGGGCTGACGCCCTCGGCGGTGAGCCGGGTCGTCGCCCGGATCGAGGCGCGGCTCGGCGTGCAACTCCTGGTCCGGACCACCCGGACGCTGCGCCTCACCGCCGAGGGCGAGACCTACGGGCGCGCGGCGAGGCGCATCCTGGCCGATCTCGACGAGACCGAGACGGCGCTCTCCGACCGGGGCTGCCCGCGCGGGCGGGTTCGGGTCAGCGCCGCCACCGCCCATGGACGGCTGGTGATCGTGCCGCTGCTCGGGGACTTCGTGGCCTGCCATCCCGGCATCGTGGTCGAGATCGACCTCAGCGACGAGATCGTCGACGTGCTCGGCGGCCGGGCCGACATCGGCATCCGGTTCGGCCCCCTGGCCGACAGCCCGCTCACCGCCCGGCGGCTGGGCGAGACCGGCCGGACCGTGGTGGCCGCCCCCGCCTATCTCGCCCGGGCCGGGACCCCGCGCCGGCCCGCCGATCTCGCCGACCACAATTGCCTGGATTTCACCTTCCGCCGGAGCGAGCCCGGCTGGCCGTTCCGCGAGGACGGACGCGACTTCATCCTGCCGGTGCGCGGCACCCTCGCGGCCAACAACGGCGAGACCCTGGTGCAGCTGGCCCTCGGCGGCGTCGGCATCACCCGGGTCGGCAATTTCCACATCGCCGACGACCTCGCCGCCGGCCGGCTGATGCCGCTCTTGGAGCCGTTCAACCCGCAGGACCGGGAGGCGATCCACGCGGTGTTCGTGGGCGGACCGGCCATGCCGGCCCGGGTGCGGGTGCTGGTCGACTTTTTGGCGGAGCGGCTGCGCGGGGGCTAGAGCATCGTCCTGAACGGTGGGTTCCAGCTTTCGGAAAAAGACGATGCGCTAGGCCCCCGCCCGGTAGGCCGCAGGCGTCGTGCCGGTGGCGGCCCGGAATGCCCGGGTCAGGTGGCTCTGGCTGCTGTAGCCGCAGGCGAGCGCGATGGCGGCGATCGGGTCGCGGCCGCGCAGCAGCACCTTGGCCCGCTCGGTCCGGCGATGGGCGACGTAGACCTGGGGCGACACCCCCCGGCTCGCCCGGAAGGCGCGCTGCAGGTGGAACGGGCTCAGATCCGCCACGGCCGCGAGGTCGGCGAGCCGGATCGTGCCGTGGAGCTGCGCCTCGACATACGCGGCGATCCGCCGGGCCAGATGCGGCGCGAGCCCGCCGGTCAGCGCCCGGCGGCGGAGCCCGCCCCAGCGCGGGTCGGCGAGGAACAGGGCGACCGTCTCGGTCATCACAGACTCGGCCGCCAATGCGTCGCAATCCGCGACCGCGCGCGCGACGTGCCGGAGCGCTACCGCAAGACGGGGCGCCTCCGCGAATGTGACCTCGGGCACGTCGAGCAGCCTGGCGTCGCGCTCGAAGGTTTCGGCATAGGCCCGGGCGAGCTCGTCGGCCGGCAGGTAGAGATGGACGAACGCGAAGGGCGCCGTGATCACCCAGTCCGACTGGTGGCGGTGGGGCATCACGCACAGCGCCCCTGGCCAGCCAGAGACGGTCCTGCCATCGACCCGGCGGGTGCCGCCGCCGCCCTCGAGATAGAGGCTGAAGGTGTGGCCCTCCGGGCTGTCATACGCGACCTCGTCGTGGCTGTTGCTCCACAGGGCCGCCGAGCGCCCGAAGCCGAGGTCCAGCGCGCCGGCGGTCCGGGCGTTCGGCGAAGCGGACAGGAACCCGAAGACGGAGGTCGGGCCGGCGGACATCAAGAAGAACCTTTCAGAGGCGCGTCGTCCCGGATCGGATATCCAGGGCGCGCTGCGCGGTCGAGCCGGGGCCCGCAATGCGCCGCAAGATCCTGCAAGAACGGCCCCCGCCCCTGCGGCTAGGCTCCGAGCAGTCCCAGCCGGATTGCCCGCCCGATGAACGCCCTGCTCTTCGCCGCCACCGTGCTGATCTGGGGCACGACCTGGATCGCCATCACGGTCGAACTCGGACCGGTGCCGGTGCTGGTCTCGGTGCTCTACCGGTTCGCGCTCGCGGCCGCGATCCTGCTCGGCGGCCTCGCCGTCACCGGCCGGCTCACGGTCCCGGCCCTGCGGCACCAGCCGTTCCTCGTCGCGCAGGCCCTGTGCCTGTTCTGCTGCAACTTCCTGTGCTTCTACGCGGCGACCGGCTTCATCCCGTCGGGGCTGGTCTCGGTGGTCTTCTCGCTCGCCACCCTGTTCAACGCCGTCAACGGACGAATCCTGTTCGGTACGCCGATCACCGGGCGGGTCGCGCTGGCCGCCCTGCTGGGCTTCACCGGCCTCGTCCTGCTGTTCGCCCGCGAGCTGTTGGCCGGGCTCGATGCCGGCACGCTGAAGGGGCTGGGGCTCGCCACCCTTGGAACGCTGCTGTTCTCGCTGGGCAACATGGCCTCCCGCCGCAACAGCGCGGCGGGCGTGCCGCCCCTCCAGGCCAATGCCTGGAGCATGGGCTACGGCACCCTGGTCCTGCTCGGCCTCGTCGCCGGCACCGGCACACCGCTGGTGCCGCCGCCCGATACGGCCTACCTCCTGGCGCTCCTCTACCTGGCGGTGATCGGCACGGTGGTCGGCTTCACCGCCTACCTGTCGCTCGTCGCCCGGATCGGGCCCGCGCAGGCCGCCTACGCGACCGTGCTGTTCCCGGTGGTCGCTCTGGCGCTCTCGACGCTGTTCGAGGGCTATCGCTGGCACTGGACCGGCCTGCTCGGCCTGGCGGTGGCCCTGTGCGGCAACATCCTGATGTTCTCCGAGCGGCCGGCCCGGCGCCCGGCCGCCGCCTGAGCATGGCAGTCTCAGGCAACCGGATAATCCGCCCGCTCGGGCATGACCTCCGCCCGATCCCTCGGCGCCGCGAGCAACCCGAACACCGCGCCGGCGCACAGGACCGTAATGGCGGCCAGAGTCCAGGACAGGGTGGTGAAGGCTGCCTGGTAGGCCTGGACCAGGGTTGCGCCGTCGAGGCCCGGCAGCAGCGCGCGGGCGCCATCCGGATCGCCCACCGCCAGGCGCTGGCCCGCCTGCGCGAGGGAGGCATCCCGTAGGCCCGGGACCTGGCGCAGCTCGGCCGCGACCAATCCGGCGAGCGTCGCGCTGACCAGGGCCAGCGCCACGCCCTCGCCGGCGACCCGGACCGTCCCGAAAATGCCCGCCGCCATGCCGGCGCGCTCCCGGGGTACGACGGCGACCGACAAGCCGTCCATCAGGCCCCAGGGCAGGCCGCTGCCGAGGCCGATGAGCAGCATCGGCGCCAGCACCGCGCGGCTGCCGATCTCGACGAAACCCAGCCAGACCAGTCCGGAGGCAGCGATCAGCAGGCCGAGCCCCGAGAGCAGGCCGGGCGAGACCCGCCGGGCCAGGGCGGCGGCCAGCATCGGGACGATGAGCATCGGTGCCGACAGGGCCAGCATCAGGAGCCCGGCCTCCATCTCGCTCCGTCCTTCGATGCCGATGAAGCGCAGGGGCAGGATCACCAGCAGCACCACGAAGCTCGCGCAGGTCGCCACCGGCAGCATCTGCACGCCGACGAAGCGCCGGTAGCGGAACAGGCCGAGGTCGAGCATCGGCCGGGCGGCCCGGGTCTCGATGACTACGAAGGCCAGGAGGAGCAGCGCGGCGGCGGCGAGCAGCTCGCGCAGGGCCGGGCTGTCCCAGCCGAGGCCCGGCGCTTCGATCACCGCCACCGTCAGGGCGGTGAGCATGGCGGTGAAGCTCAGCGTCCCGGGCCCGTCGAGGCGGCTGGCCTGCGGGTCGCGGGTCTCGCGCATCCGCGGCGCCCCGAGCAGGAGCGCGGCCGTGCCCACCAGCGCGCCCACCAGAAAGATCGCGCGCCAGCCGGCGCCACTGATCAGGAAGCCGGTGACGATCGGCCCGAAGGCCAGGCCGACGCCGAAGGTTGTGCCGAGCAGGCTGAAGGCCCGGGTGCGGGATGGCCGTCGAATTCCTGGGCGAGGGCGGCGGTGCCGCCCGCGAGCGCCGCTGCGGCGCCGATTCCCTGCCCGGCCCGGAGCAGGTCGATCAGCCAGACCGAGGGCGCGAAGCCGAGCGCCAGGGAAAACCCGGTGACGATCGCCACGCCCACCGTGAACACCAGCCGGCGGCCGTAACGGTCGGCCAGGGTCCCGGCCGCCATCAGCAGGCTGCCGAAGGTCAGCATGAAGCCGTTGGTGATCCAGGTCAGCGCCTCGGGAGAACCGCCGAGCTCGCGCCCGATGGCCGGCGTCGCCACCGCACCGCCCGAGAAGCTGAGCGGCAGGATCAAGGCGGCGAGGCACACCGCCCCGAGGACCAGCGGATCGCCCGTTCGGGCGGGATGTGGCGTGTCGGGCATGGATCGGCTCTGTCGGGAGGACGGGCCTCACCTTCGCTTGCGGCCTGATCGCCGTTAATCGTGCCTTTCGTCCTGTCATTCCGGATCGATGCGCTCTAATCCGCTGCCATGGACAGCCTCGGCGATATCGCGGCCTTCGTGCGGACGGCGGAGCGGTTGAGCTTCGTCGAGGCGGGGCGCGATCTGCGCCTGTCGGCCTCGGCGGTGGGCAAGGCCGTGGCGCGGCTCGAAGCGGAACTCGGCGTGCGCCTGTTCCACAGGACCACCCGAAAGGTGTCGCTCACCGAGGAGGGCGCCCTGCTCCAGGCGCGCTGCCGGGGCATCCTCGACGACCTGCGCGAGGCCGAGGCGCTGGTCACCCAGAGCCGGCTTGCACCGCGCGGCATCCTGCGGATCAGCCTGCCGATCATCGGCTACCGCTTCCTGCTGCCGGTGCTGCCGGAGTTCCAGAAACGCTATCCTGAGATCGAGCTCGATCTCGACTTCAACGACCGCCTGATCGACCTCGTGGAGGCCGGCGTCGACGCCGCGATCCGCAGCGGCACCCTGGTCGATTCGAGCCTGATGGCCCGGCGGCTCGGCCCGTTCCGGTTCGTGCTCTGCGCCGCCCCATCCTATTTGGACCGGGCCGGCACGCCCCGGTGCCCGGCCGAGCTGGCGGGGCATGCGGCCCTGCGCTTCCGCTTCCCCAGCTCGGGCAAGCTTCAGGACTGGACCCTCGCGGAGCCCCTGCCCGCGGGCCTCTACACCGCGCTCACCTGCAACAACATGGAGGCCCTGCGCGCCGCCGCGATCGGCGGGTTGGGCATCGGCTACATGCCCGACTTTCTGGCCGAGTCGGCCCTGCGCGAGGGCGGCCTGACCCGGATCCTCGACCCGTATCTCACCGATCCCGGCCAGTTCTCGATTCTGTGGTCCTCCGGGCGGCACATGTCGGCCCGGCTGCGCGCCTTCGTGGATTTCGTCGGGGCGCGGTTGTTTCAGGCGGGGTGAGGCAGCGGGGCTTGCGGGTGGGATAAGGGCTTGCTTGGAAAGCGGAATCCCATCCTCCACCTCATCCTGAGGTGCCCGCGCTAGCGGGCCTCGAAGGAGCCCTCCAGGGATCGCGTGGCCGGCTGGAGGGCTCCTTCGAGGGCTCCGCTTCGCTGCGCCGCCTCAGGATGAGGGGGGAGGTTGAGAATGAGGGGGTGGGGAAGATCGGCGCCCTGCGATTGCCCCCTCAGCCGAACACCACCGGCCGCCGCGCCGCCTCGGTGCGGATGATCTCCACGAGCTGCGCGTCCTCGGCCGGGTCGGCGAGGCGCAGGCCGACCGGGGTTGAGCGGGTCTGGATCGTCAGCCAGCGTAAGGTGGGCCGGAGGTCGGTCGCCTCGACGATCGCCACCCCGGGATGCTCTGGCTGGAGCTGCAGGAAGGTCAGGTGGTTGCGGCTGGCACGCGCGCCGAGCAGGTCGTCGATCGCCTCGACCGTCTCCCGGGGCGTGTGCAGATGGGTCATCATCCACAGCCGGTTCTCGGTGCCGGGGGTGTCGAGGGCTACGCGCAGGCGGCGCACGCCCTCGGTCAGGAAGGCGTAATCCGCCTCGTTCACCGCCGGGTCGTGGTGGTTGAACACGCATTCGAGCCCGTGCCGCTCCCGGTAGAGCCGGTGCCGGCCGCGCCAGATGTCGGGGCCGCGCCGCTCTGCTTCCGGGATGCTCTCGAGTTGGCCCCGGTCGGTGAGCGCGGAAAAGTCGTCGTCCAGACAATCCCGGACCATGCCGGGCATCGAAAAGATCCAGTCGAGCGGGCCGGACCAGTGGCGCAGGTCCAGGGTCTTGAGCACGTGCGCCATCTGGCAATTGCAGCCGAGCGAGACGTGGTTGTGCCCGCCCGGCTCGCGCGCGTCGCGACGACCCAGCAGGCGCCCCAGGGCGCCCAGCAGGCCGCCGGTCGCGCCTGGGGAAGTCATACGGTTCGCCCCTGCGGCTGACGCCTCCAGGGCGGTCCGCCGCACCTGCGGCGACGCGCGTTCGCGCTTGCCGACGGCCGAACGCCTCGAACGTCAAAAGTTTCGGCCGTCGGACTCACAGGGTCCGGCCGATGGCGAGGAATTTTTCCGCCCGGCGGTCGCGGATCTCCACGGGGCTCAGGCCGTCGAACTGGGCGAGCGCATCGGCGACGGCGTCGCCCGTGCCGCGGATTGCCGCCTCGCGGTCGCGATGCGCGCCGCCGGTGGCTTCCGGGATGATGCCGTCGATGACGCCGAGCCGCAGCAGGTCCTGGGCGGTGATCTTCATGGCGGTGGCGGCCTCGTGGGCGCGGCCCTGGTCGCGCCACAGGATCGAGGCGGCGCCCTCGGGGGAGATCACCCCGTAGATCGCGTGCTCCAGCATCAGCACCCGGTTGGCGGTGGCGAGCGCGATGGCGCCCCCCGAGCCGCCCTCCCCGATCACCACGGCGACGTTGGGCACGCCGAGCGCCAGGCACGCCTCGGTGGAGCGGGCGATGGCCTCGGCCTGGCCGCGCTCCTCGGCCTCGATGCCCGGATAGGCGCCGGCGGTATCGACGAAGGCGATCACCGGCAGGCCGAACCGGTCGGCGGTCTCCATCAGCCGGACCGCCTTGCGGTAGCCCTCGGGCCGGGCCATCCCGAAATTGTGGCGCAGCCGCGCCTCGGTGGTGGCGCCCTTCTCCTGGCCGAGCACCAGGACCGGGCGCCCGCGGAAGCGGCCGAAGCCGCCCAGGATCGCCTCGTCCTCGCCGAAGGTGCGGTCGCCGGCGAGCGGCGTGAACTCGGAGATCAGCCCGGCGCAGTAATCCACGAAATGCGGGCGCTGCGGATGGCGGGCGACCTGGGTCTTCTGCCAGGGCGTGAGGCTCGCGTAGATCTCGGCGAGCGCCTGGCCGGCCTTCGCCTCGAGCCGGCCGACCTCTTCGGAGATCGAGACGGCGCCGTCGCGCTCGCCGACCGCGCGCAATTCCTCGAGCTTGGCCTCCAGCTCGGCAACCGGCTTCTCGAAGTCGAGGTAGGTGCGCGTCACCGCCATCGTGTCACAGGTCTTCCCGGGTTCGCCGCTCCGGAAGCGGCGGGCGCGAGGTGTTGGCGATGGCGGGGGTGGTGTCAACCGGCGCCGGGTTCGAGCAGCCGTGCGCGGGGGCTTCGGAGGTGGGATTTTTTTGATGGGGTGGGGGCGTTTGTGGGGTTGGGAGAGTGCGTGAGGTAGAGGCGGCGATCCGACATAAGCGTCTGCCCTGAGGTGCCACGCGCCTTCCCTCCCCCCTCTGCGGGGGAGGGTGGGCCGGCCGTCAGGCCGGGTCGGGAGAGGGGAACCCGGCGTCCGGAAAAGGCAGAGCCTGTGTGAGGGCCGGAGCTGTCTCCTGCACCGTCGCTCCCCTCTCCCGACTCCCTTCGGGGGCCACCCTCCCCCGCAGAGGGGGGAGGGAGCGCGCGCGTTCGGCTGCTGCCCTTATCGGCCCATGATGTCGGGACCTGCAAGGTACGCCCTACGCCGCCAGGTCCTCCCGGGCGATGCGGCGGCAATGTTCCAGGTAGCCGCGCTGGTGCGCGCCCATCAGGTCGGTGACGGCGGACCAGAGCCAGCCGGGGGTGTCGGCGCCCTGCCCCGGGGCGCGGACCGTGTCGCTCCAGGCTTGGCGGTCTGCCGCCGACATCTGTCGGCCGTGGGCGCGGCCCAGGATGGCGGCGAGGTGGCCCGAGACCCGCACGGCCTCGCCCCGGGAAAACTGCTCGGCATCGATCTTGAGATCCTGCGGCATCAGCTCGCGGACCGTCACCGGGGTGCCCTGGAAATGCGTGGCGACCATCCGGTCGCCGAGATTCGGCGACAGGGCGCGGGCGCCGGCCACGACGCGGGCGGCGGCATCCGCGGGCATGTCGGCTCCCCTGGCCGGCGGGGCGAGGTACGGCACCGCCTCCTTGACGTCGAGGAGGGCGAGGTGCGGGCGGGCGCCGCCGGAAATCTCCACGAGGCCGGCATAGCGCAGGCGGCCGAGCGAGCTGCAGCCCTTGATCCAGTAGGCGGCGTCGAGCAGCCGGATCGTCGTCCCGGCCTCGGCGCCGCCGAGCGCCAGGACCAGCCGGTGCACGTCCGGGTCACGGCTCAGCGCCTCGAACGCCTCCTGCTCGGCCGGGTCGAGGTCGAAGAACCGGTCGCCTCGCGGCAGGCGGGCGTCCTTGCCCTTCAGCCGCTCCCGGGACAGGTGGCGCCAGCGCCGGCCGAGCGCCCGGCGGCGGGTGGTGGCGACGATCTCGGATTCGGCGATGTCCCGCTCGGCCTCCTCGGGATCGAGGATCCCGTCCGCGTAGCCCACCGCCATGGCGTCCATCATCCGGGCGGTGACGATGCCCGGCAGGGTCGCGTTGAGGGCGGCGGTGACCAGGGACAGGGCCAGCCGGACGAGGTCGAAGGCCGGGTTCGCGATCAGGGTCTGGTCGAGGTCGCGGATCTGGATGTCGATCCGCCCGTCGGGGCCGGCCACCGCGCCGAGATTGCCGAGATGCGCGTCGCCGCAGATCCAGACCGCCGGCCCCTCCGGCAGGGATCCCGCCGGCATGGCGGCGATCAGCTCGTAGAATCGCGCGGTGCTGCCCCGGACATAGGCGTGCGGCGAGGAGGCGATCTTGCACAGGCGGCGCTGTTCCAGCTCGCTCGCCGCGCGCCCCGACCGGGCCGGCACCTGCATATCCATCCGCGTCGTCCGATCCTCTGCCGCGCCCTATCCGACAGGGCCGCGGAACGATGTCGGGTGCGAGGTTAGAATTTCATCCTTAAGCTCGGGTGAGCGTTTTGACGCAGTGCGATGGTGCGGTTCCGTCATCGCGAGCGCAGCGAAGCGACCCAGCGATTCGCTACGATCGAGGATTGCGTGCTGCCCTGGGTTGCTTCGCTGCGCTCGCAATGACGGGTGGGCCTTCAAGCCGCCTGCTGCTCGACCCGGTTCCGCCCCGTGGCCTTGGCCCGGTACAGGGCGATGTCGGCGCGCTTGAGCATGTCGCCCGGGCCGGTATCCTCCGGGTGGCGGATGGCGACGCCGATCGAGACCGTCACGGGAATCGTCCGGGTGGCGCGCTGGACCGAGAACGGCAGCGCCTCGACCTTCTCGCGGATGCGCTCGGCGATGGCCCGGGCCTCGGCCAAACCGGCTTCCGGCAGCACCACCACGATCTCCTCGCCGCCGTAGCGGGCGACGATGTCCACCGGCCGCGTGTGCTGGCGGACGCGCTCGGCGAAGGTGCGCAGCACCTCGTCGCCGGCCTCGTGGCCGTAGCTGTCGTTGATCGCCTTGAACAGGTCGATGTCGAGGATCAGGGCGGCCAGCCCCGGGCGCCGCGCGGTCTCGTCGGCAAACAGCGCGCCGAGATGGTTGTCGAGGTAGCGCCGGTTGTGCAGGCCGGTGAGCGCGTCGGTGATGGCAAGCTGCAGGGAAGCCTGCATGGCGCCCCGCAGGGCCTCCGTGAAGCGCTTGCGCTTCACCTGGGTGCGAACCCGGGCCATCAACTCGTTGCGGTCGACCGGGCGCATCAGGAAGTCGTGGACGCCGAAATCGAGGCCGCGCACCACCCGGCCGCGGTCGTGCTCCTCGGCCAGCATGATCAGCGGCATCGCCCGGGTGGCGTCCTGCGAGCGCAACTGGCTGCACAGGCGAAGCCCATCGAACCCGTCGAGGTCGAGGCTGACCAGGGCGAGGTCGAAGCCGCCCTCGGCGGCCAGGCGCATCGCCGCCTGCGGGTCGGGCTCGATCGTAACGGCGTGGTGCTGGCGCAGGGCCCCGGCCATGCGCTCGGCCGAGCCGGGCCGGTCCTCGACCAGCAGGATCCGGGCGTCGAGGCCGGTCTCGGCGGTGGCGAGCGCCAGGGGATCGCCGATGCCGAACTCGCGCGAGGCCAGCGCCCGCTGGCGCAGCTCGTCGGTGACCGCCTTGAGGCGCACGAGGCTGCGCACCCGGCTGAACAGGGCGGTGTCGTCCACGGGCTTGGTGAGGAAATCGTCGGCGCCGGCATCGAGGCCGCGCAGGCGGTCCGAGGGCTGGTCGAGGGCGGTGACCATCACCACCGGGATATGGGCGGTGACCGGGTTGTTCTTGAGGTAGCGGCAGACCTCGAACCCGTCCATGCCGGGCATCATCACGTCGAGCAGGACCAGGTCGCACAGGCCCTTCTCGCAGATCGCGATCGCGTCCGGGCCGTTCATGGCGGCGACCGTGTCGAAATATTCGAGCCCGAGCTTCGTCTCCAGAAGCTTCACGTTCGGGAACAGGTCGTCGACGATCAGGACGCGGGCCGACATGGTTCCTCGCTGACGCGCGGTTTCTCGGTCCCGCCCCGGGCGGACGGTCAGGCGCCGCTAACGGCGCGCCGCGCTGGCGTCACCGGGGCTCAAGATACGCGCGAACCGTTGCCAAAAACTTCGCGACGGAGATCGGCTTCGACAGATAGGCCTCGCAGCCGCCCTCGCGGATCCGCTCCTCGTCGCCCTTCATGGCGAAGGCCGTGATCGCGATGACCGGAATGCTCTTGAGGTCGTCGTCCTCCTTGAGCCATTTGGTCACTTCGAGGCCGGAGACCTCGGGGAGCTGGATGTCCATGAGGATCAGGTCGGGATGGTGCGCGCGGGCCAGCTCGATCGCCTCGATGCCGTGGGCGGTCTTCAGGGTCGCGTAGCCGTTCGCCTCCAAGAGGTCGTTGAACAGCTTCATGTTCAGTTCGTTATCCTCGACGATCAGCACCGTCTTTTTCATGATCCGATGTCCCGGTGCGCGCCGATCATGATTAGCGGGCGGTGAAGCCCCTTAGTGACCTGTGTAGCGATCACATGTTGATGAATGGCAAACCTCTTCAAGGGGCCGAATCTGCAGAACGGCTCGCCCTGGACGTTCTGCTGTGGATCGTCGCGGAGGATGACCGCCTCCTGCCCTTCCTGGCGGCGAGCGGCCTGAGCGCCAACACCTTGCGCGAAAGCGCCCAGGAGCCGGCCTTCCTGGCGGGCGTGCTCGACCACGTGATGGGCGACGAGGGTGTGCTCGTGGCCTGCGCGGGGGCGCTGGAGATCAAGCCCGAGCGGATTGCCGCAGCTTGGCGCACGCTGTCGCCGCAGCCGGAGGATGATTGGGCCTGAGGCGTCGGTTTGCCGCGTCCTGGGTTGAGCAGCGGGCGGGCTTTCGACGGGGAGGCAATCGGATCATCCCGGTGCCGCCGCTGCTGCACACCCGAGATCGGCGCGCAAGAACACGGTGCCGAACCGGGCGCTGGTCCCCTCTCCCGTGCGGGCTAGGGGCTACACAGGTTGGAAGATTCATCTCCCGAGGATTGATATCCCATACATAATAACTCGCGCCGTCATTCCGGGGCGCCGCAGGCGAACCCGGAATCCAGAAACGCCGTCGGTGCAAGAGTTTGGCACGTCGGCGGCTCTGGATCCCGGGCTCCGCTGCGCGGCCCCGGGATGACGGTGCGTGGCGGCATCGGTCAAGCCTTCGCTTGAAGAACAAGACTGAGCTTTCCGTGCCGGGAAGAGATGAAAATTCTAACCTGTATAATCCTTAGCCCGTGCGGGAGAGGGACAGGGTGAGGGGTGCGACTTCTCCGGACAAACCTGGTCCCTCACCCCAACCCTCTCCCGCACGGGAGAGGGGGCCTGTCGCGCCTGTCCACAATCGGCCCTTTGAACATCGCGGGCTCAGCGCGGAACTACGTGCGCCCCGGCCATCGGCTTCCCAGGCAACGCGGCTTCACCCTCACGGCGTGCAGCCCTTCTCGCTCTCCTTGGCGGCCGCCCGGCCGGCCTGATTGTCGATGTCGAGGGCGGTCATGTCGCCCAGGATGGCGAACTCGCCGTAATCGAGCTTGAGTGCGCCGCTGACCCCGTTCTCGTAGAGATCGAAGCCGAGGGTGTAGATCGGCGTCCGCTCGCCCACCCCAGGCGTGTAGTAGCTCAGCCGCACCGGCCAGTGCGGCATGCCGGCGAGCGGCCCATCCCGCAGAGGCTTGTCCCGGGCGGTGTCCGCGGCCGGGCCGGTGCCGGCATGGCCGATCACCGCGAAGGTGTCGTAGATCTTCTTGCCGTCGTCGGAGCCGTCGAACACCTTGGCCGACAGGGTCGCCTGGCCGGCGCGGGCCGCCTCGATCAGGTGGCGCATGTGCTCGCTCGGGAACAGCACCGGCCCCTCCACGGTGAAGGACTTGGCGCCCTTCAGCTTCACGGTCACGCCGTCGCCCTGCTCCGAGGCGGTGCCGTCCACCGGGGCGGCCGGCTGGTTGTTGGTCAGCGTCGTGGTCTTGAACCGGAACTCGCGGCCCTTGCCGCCCTCGAAGGTGGTGCTGCGCATGTCCGACAGGCGCGGCCCGCTCTCGCCGGAGGAGAGTTCCGTCACCTGCCGGGTCAGCATGGTATAGCCGCGGCAGGCATCGCCCCGGAAGTCGATGACGATGCGGCCCCGGGCGCTCTCCACCGATCGGGTGCCCCCGCCCTCGGCGAGCGACAGGTCGTAGACCGCCCGGTGGTTGGCCAGCACGATCTCCTGCGCCGACGCGGGGGTCTCGACCTTGGCCGCGGGGGCCGGTGGTTCGGCGACGGCCGGCGCAGCCTGCGCCCCCCAGGCGGAGACGAGCAGGCCGGCCGTCAGGAGATGCGAGAGGCGCATGAATAATCCCGGTTCAAGGTCCGCCAGATAGCAGGCGCCGCGAAAGGGGCAATCCTCGGACCGAACCGTGTACGGCGATCGCTGTACGGACGAACGGCCTCATCAGGCTCGATCATGCCTGGATCATCCCTGCAATTCAGCGCGACGATCGGCGCGACAAACCACCCCGTCATTCCGGGGCGCCGCAGGCGAGCCCGGAATCCAGAGCCGCCAACGGTGCCGGGACTTGCTCCACCTATGGTTCTGGATTCCGGGCTCCGCTTCGCGGCCCCGGAATGACGGGGTTGATGATCCGGCGGCGTGGATCGTCTCCAACGTTTGTGCGATGCGCCTATCCCGACATTCACCGGTAGCCCTGGGCCTGCAGGGTGAACAGCTCGGCGTAGCGGCCGCCCTGCCCCATCAGGGCGGCGTGGCTGCCCTCTTCCAGCACCCGGCCACCCTCCAGGACCAGGATCCGGTCGGCCATGCGCACCGTCGAGAAGCGGTGCGAGATCAGCACCGTCGTGCGGCCCGCCGACAGCTCCCGGAAGCGCGCGAACACGTCGTGCTCGGCCCGCGCGTCCAAGGCCGCGGTCGGCTCGTCGAGGATCAGGATCTCGGCCTCGCGCATATAGGCCCGGGACAGGGCGACCTTCTGCCACTCGCCCCCCGACAGGTCGACGCCGCCGGCGAAGCGCTTGCCGAGCGGCTGGGCGTAGCCCTCCGGCAGGCGCTCGATCACCGGGGCGGCGAGCCCCCGTGCCGCGGCCGCCGCGATCCGGTCCCGGTCCTCGGCCGCCGCGATCCGGCCGACCGCGACGTTCTCGCCCGCCGTGAGGTCGAACCGGACGAAATCCTGGAAGATCGCCGCGACCCGGGCGCGGAGGTCGTCGAGGTCGTAGGCGGCCAGCGGCAGCCCATCGAGGAGCACCCGCCCCTCGTGCGGGTCGTAGAGCCGGGTCATCAGCTTGACGATCGTGGTCTTGCCGGCACCGTTGCCGCCGACGAGCGCCACGGTCTCCCCGGCCCGCACCGCGAAGGACAGGCCGCGCAGGGCCCAGATCTCGGTTCCGGGATAGCGGTAGCCGACAGCCTCGAACACCAGCCCCTCGCGGATCGGGTTCGGCACCGGGACCGGATGCGCGGGCGAGCGGATCTCCGGTCGGATCGCGAAGAACGAGAAGAAATCGTCGAGATACTGCGCCTGGCCGCTGATCTGGGTGAGGCCCAGCAGCAGCCCCTCGATGCCGCCGCGCAGGCGCTGGAACGCGCCGGCCAGGAAGGCGAGGTCGCCGATCGAGAACGCCCCGGCCACGGTCCGCCAGACGATCACCGCGTAGGCAGCGTAATAGGCCAGGGTCCCGAGGCTGGCGAAGGCGAAGCCCCAGCGCGCCCGGGCGGTGGCGAGCGCCCGGTTCTCGGCGAGCAGGTCTTTCGCGAGCGCGCCGTAGAGCGCGGTGATGTAGCCCGAGAGGCCGAAGAGCTTCGTCTCCTTGGCGGTCTCGACGCTGGCGCCGAGGTAGCGCAGGTAATCGATCCGCCGCCGCTCCGGGCTGCGGATCCAGGCCAGGCGATAGCCGGCCTTGGTGAAGTGCCACTCGTTGAGCAAAGCCGGCACCAGGGCGGCGGCGATCAGCACCACCAGCCAGGGCGTGAAGGCCGCCACCCCGGCGGTGAGCGAGGCGAGCGTCACCAGGGCCTGGAACTGCCCGAACACCGTCCCGATCAGCCCAGTGCGGCCGCTGACCTGCCGGCGCGCCCGCTCCAGCCGGTCCTGCTGGGCGCTGTCCTCGAACTGGGCGAGGTCCAGGGAGGCGGCGTGCGCCATCAGCCGCAGGGAGGCGGCGTTGGCGTAGAGGTCGCCGATCAGGGTTTCGGTGAGGTTGGCCAGCCGGCCGGTGAGGTCGGAGAGGAGGGCCAGCCCGAGTTCGGCCGCCACCAGAAGGGCGAGCCGCGCCCGGCCGGGATCGGCGAGCCAGTCCGAAAGTCCCGCCGCCGGCGCCGGGCGGGCATGCTCGGCCACGATGCCGTCGAGGATCAGCTTGGCGAGGTAGAGCGACAGGATCGGCAGGCAGGCCGCCACCAGGCGCAAGGCCAAGCTCGCCGCGAGCAGGCGCGGGCTCGCCGCGGCGATCTCGCGGAACAGGGCCGGCAGGTAGCGCAGCGCCCCGAGGCGCTCGCCGAGGCGGGCGATCCGAACGCTCACCGGCGGCCGGTCCCGGCGGATCGCCCGTCGATGGTCCGGCCCAGGGGGCTTTCGTCCGATTGGCCGGCGGGTGGGGAGCGCATTATCTGAGGCCTGAAGAGTGTAATTTCATTGCCGAGTGACGCGTGCTGAGTGGTCCTGCAATCCTGAGAATTTCCGTCATCTTGATCCTGGCCGGGATCCTGGCGGCGGTGGTGCAATTCCTGCTGCCGAGTCCGAGCCGCGCCCCCGCGCCGGATCCCGCCCCGGTGGCCGAGGCGCCCAGCACACTCCCTGAGCCGATCGCGCCGCCGGCCCCCCCGCCGGAACCGGCGCCGCAGCCCGTCGCCCCGCCCCCGGGGTCGGCCGCCTCGCGCCCCGCCCAGATGCCGTCCGACGCCCTCGCCTTTCCGTCCGAGCCGGTCCAGCAGGGCCAGGCCGAGATCGACCAGGCCGAGGACAATGCCGGCCCCCGGGCACTCGCCCTCCTCGACCTCAACACCGCCTCGGCGGCGGACCTCAACAAGCTCCGGGGCGGCGGCGCGATCGGCCGGGCGATCACCGCCAAGCGCCCCTACACCTCCGTGGACCAGCTTTTGTCGAAGCGCGTCCTCAGCCGGGGGGTCTACGAGAAGATCAAGGATCAGGTGACGGTGCGGTGAAGTCGGCGCAGTGCGTCTGCGATGTTTTGGATTCAGGCCGTCATCGCGAGCGCAGCGAAGCGACCCAGGGACACGCCACATCCGTTGATCGCGCGCTGCCCTAGGTTGCTTCGCTGCGCTCGCAATGACGATGGGGCTGCGACCCGCATTCCGGCCCTCCCAAACCCACCCCTCATCCTGAGGTGCCGCGCAGCGGCCTCGAAGGAGGGCTCCTTCGAGGGCTTCGCTTCGCTGCGCCGCCTCAGGATGAGGTCGGGGATGGGATAGGTCCCAGTCCCAAAAGCTTCAGAGCTTCGTCCCAAAGATCTCCGCGACTTGCGGAATATCTTTGTCGCCCCGGCCGGACATGTTGAGCACCATCAGGTGATCGGCCGGGCGCTGGGGCGCGATGTCCAGCACCCGAGCCAGGGCGTGGGCCGGCTCCAGGGCCGGGATGATCCCCTCCAGCATCGAGCAGAGCTTGAACGCCTCCAGGGTCTCGGAATCGGTAGCCGAGAGGTACTGCACGCGGCCCATCTCGTGCAGCCAGGCGTGCTCGGGGCCGATGCCGGGATAGTCGAGGCCGGCCGAGATCGAGTGCGCGTCGGAGATCTGGCCGTCCGCGTCCATCAGCAGGTAGGTGCGGTTGCCGTGCAGCACCCCCGGCTTGCCGCCGGTGAGCGAGGCGGCGTGCAAGCCGGACTCGACGCCGTGGCCGGCGGCCTCGACCCCGAAGATCTCGACCTCGCGGTCGTCCAGGAACGGGTGGAACAGCCCCATGGCGTTGGAGCCGCCGCCGATGCAGGCGATCAGCGAATCCGGCAGGCGGCCTTCCTGCGCGAGCATCTGCTCCCGGGTCTCGCGGCCGATCACCGACTGGAAGTCGCGGACCATGGCGGGGTACGGGTGCGGGCCGGCCACGGTGCCAATGCAGTAGAACGTGTCGGCGACGTTGGTGACCCAGTCGCGCAGGGCCTCGTTCATCGCGTCCTTGAGGGTCTTGGTGCCGGATTCCACCGGGATCACCTCGGCGCCGAGCATCTTCATCCGGAAGACGTTGGGCGCCTGCCGGGCGACGTCGACCGCGCCCATGTAGACCACGCATTTCAGGCCGAACCGCGCGCAGAGCGTGGCGGTGGCGACGCCGTGCTGGCCGGCGCCGGTCTCGGCGATGATCCGCGGCTTGCCCATGCGCCGGGCCAGCAGGATCTGGCCGAGCACGTTGTTCACCTTGTGGGAGCCGGTATGGTTCAGCTCCTCGCGCTTGAAATAGACCTTGGCGCCCTGCCCGGCCGGCGCCTGGGCGCGCAGGTGCTCGGTCAGGCGCTCGGCGTAGTAGAGCGGGCTCGGCCGGCCGATATAGTGGGTGCCGTAGCTCGCCATGTCGGCCGCGAAGGCGGGATCGACCTTCGCCGCCTCGTAGGCCGCCTCCAGCTCGAGGATCAGCGGCATCAGCGTCTCGGCGACGAACCGGCCGCCGAAGATGCCGAAGCGGCCGCGCTCGTCGGGGCCGGTGCGGAAGGAGTTCGGTTCGGGGGCGATGGTCACGGGCAGGTCCTTCCGGACGAATTCGATCTGTTGCCGGGTGCCTAGACCCATGCGGGCGCCGCCGCAATGCGGCCTCCCGCCCGCCTAACCCATGCGAGCGGCGCCGATAACCGCGATCGCGGGGTCTTCGCGCCTCACAGGATGGCGTCGATACCCTTCCGGCTGGCCAGGGCGAGCAGCTTCAGCGACGGGCCGCCGGGCTTCTTCTCGCCCCGCTCCCATTTGCTGACCAGCGACGTGGTCACGTTGAGGGCCATGGCGAAGATCGCCTGGCTCATCTGCGCGGTCTCGCGGATGGCGCGGATCGCCTCCGGCTTAAGGTCTTCGACCGGCGTCAGGCACGACACGTCGAACCGGCGCATCGTCGCCTTGTCGATCGCGCCGGCGGCGTGGAGATCCTGGGCGATCCGGTGCGCCGACCGGAGCGCGTCACTGCGGTATGGCGTCTTCACGCTTCCCATCGTCGATCCGTCTCCAGCTTTGCGCGGCTGCGACCCGTTCCAGCGCCTCGTCGCTGAGGCCGGCCAGGGTCGCCGCGAGGTCGCGAAACACCTGCGTCTCGGTCTTGGTCAGGTTCGCCTTGGTGTTCTTGGCGAACAGGTGCAGGAAGATCGCGATCCGCCCGCGTTCGTAGACGATGATGCTGCGGAAGCCGCCGGAGCGGCCCTGTCCGGCGCGCGGGATGCGCTGCTTGATCAGTGCCAGCCCGAGCCGCGCATCGATCAGGTCGCGTTCGGCACGGGCGACCGCCTCGCGCAGATCGTCGTCGGTCGCCTTCTGCTTCGCGGCCCGTTTCGCGACGTCGAGCGGCAGGAAGATGCGCATACGATGGCCTCGCGGGGCGCGGCCCGCTCCAGCATGTGCTCATGTCCTGCTCCCGTCGGCTTGCGCCTGCCTGTCCTGCTGCGTGCCCCACGCGTCCCCAAACCCATGATCCGGCAAGTATGGTACTTTGTGCCATGGTTCAAGGCATGGGCTGTCGCGGCCGGCCGCATCGGTTGGGCAAGCTATGGGAGCCACGGTCCGCGTAACCGGGGCGCGACCGGAGGCGAACAATCCAGTGCAATCAAGCCGCGCGTTTCGCAGGGCGCATCTTGCAGGAGGACAGCATGGCTCTTCGCACTACGATCCGCCCGCTCCTCGGGGCGGCCCTCGGGCTCGGCCTCGCCGGGGCGTTGCTGCTGCCGCGCCTGGCCGCCTTCGCCGAGGAGGCGCCGCGCCGTCTGCCCGAGGCCGCGACCCAGGCGGGCGAGGCGCCGGGCGCCCGCGTGGCGGTGTTCGCGGGCGGCTGCTTCTGGGGCGTGCAGGGCGTGTTCCAGCACGTGCGCGGGGTGACCGGCGCGGTCTCGGGCTATGCCGGGGGCACGGCCGCCGACGCGGATTACAACATTGTCAGCCGCGGCGGCACCGACCATGCCGAGGCGGTGGCGGTCACCTACGACCCGGCCGTGATCCGCTACGACGAGCTGCTGCGGATCTTCTTCTCGGTGGCCCTCGACCCGACGCAGGTGGACCGCCAGGGGCCCGATAGCGGGCGGCAATACCGCTCGGCGCTATTCCCGCAGGATGCCGAGCAGGCCCGGATCGCGCGAGCCTACATCGCGCAGCTCGAGGCGGCCAAGGCCTATGCCCGGCCCCTCGCCACCCGGATCGAGCCGGGCGCGGCGTTCTACCCGGCGGAAGGCTACCACCAGGATTTCATGGCCCAGCACCCGAGCCACCCCTACATCGCCGCCAACGACGCGCCGAAGCTGGAGGCGCTGAAGCAGCTGTTTCCGGAGCGGACGGCGCCGCAGCCGGTGCTGGTGAACCGGCCGCCGGCGTGAGCCGGGGCGCCGCAGGCTGAATGGCCATCCCACCCGCGCCCTCATCCTGAGGCGCGAGCGCAGCGAGCCTCGAAGGAGCCCTCCAGCCGGCCGCGCGATCCCTGGAGGCCTCCTTCGAGGCCTCCGCTGCGCTCCGGTACCTCAGGATGAGGCGGGTTGGGCGGGATGCCCCGTTCGGTTGTATCCCGCGCGCGCCCTACGCCTCCGGCGGCCGTGGCCGGCCGAAATCCGGCGCTGCGGTCTCCTGGCCCTGGGCCACGATGCTGCGTCGGATCGCCCGGGTGCGGGTGAACATCGCGTGGAGCGCGTCGCCGTCGCCCCAGCGGACCGCCTTGGCGAGCGCCGAGAGGTCCTCGTTAAACCGGCCGAGCATCTCCAGCACCGCCTCGCGGTTGTTGAGGAAGATGTCGCGCCACATGGTCGGGTCGGAGGCGGCGATGCGGGTGAAATCCCGGAATCCGCTGGCCGAGAACTTGATCACCTCGGACTGGGTCGCCGATTCGAGGTCCGCGGCGGTGCCGACGATGTTGTAGGCGATCAGGTGCGGCAGGTGGCTGGTGATCGCCAGCACGTGGTCGTGGTGCTCGGCGCTCATGGTCTCGACATCGGCGCCCATGCCCGCCCACAAGGCCCGGACCCGCGCCACCGCCGCCGGGTCGGTGCCCTCGGGGGGCGTGAGGATGCACCAGCGGCCTTGGAACAGGGTCGCGAAGCCGGCATCCGGCCCCGAGAACTCGGTGCCGGCGATCGGGTGGCCGGGGACCAGGGCGACGCCCGCGGGCAGGTGCGGCTGGATCGCCGCCACCACGGCGCCCTTGACCGAGCCAACATCTGACACGATCGCGCCGGGCTTCAGGTACGGCGCCAGTTCGGCCGCCGCCGCCCCGATGGCGCCCACCGGCACGCACAGGATCACGAGATCGGCCTCGGTGGCGCCCTCCTGCGGGTCGCCGGTGACGCGATCGGCGATGCCGAGCTCGGTGACGCGCGCGCGCACGGCCTCGTCCCGGTCCAGGGCGACGATCGTGCCGGCGAGATTGTAGCGGCGGGCGGCCCGGGCGATCGAGGATCCGATCAGCCCGAGCCCGACGATGGTGAGGCGCCCGATGGGCGGGGTCGCGGCCCCAGGGGCGTGCGGTTCAGGCATGCGCGCCCCGCACGAAGTCGCCGAGCGCCGCCAGGAAGGCCTCGTTGGCCTCGGCCCCTGCCACCGTCACCCGCAGGGCGTTGGGCAGCCCGTAGGCGCTGACTCGGCGGGTGATCAGCCCGCGCTCGGTGAGGAAGGCGTCGGCGTCCGCGGCCGAGCAGCCCGGCGCATCGGGGAAGTGGATCAGCACGAAGTTGGCGACGCTCGGCGTCACGGTCAGCCCCAGCGCCCGGGCGCCGTCGGTGAGTTTCGGCAGCCATTCGGCGTTGTGGGCGGCGGCCGCCGCCATGTGCGCCTCGTCGGCGATGGCAGCCGCGCCCGCCGCGATGGCCGGACCCGAGACGTTGAACGGGCCGCGGATGCGGTTGACCGAATCCGCCACATGGGCCGGCGCCAGCATCCAGCCGATCCGCACGGCGGCGAGCCCGTAGATCTTCGAGAAGGTCCGGGTCATCACGACGTTCTCGAATTCGAGCGCGAGTTCGAGCCCGGCCGAGTAGTCGTTCGCCCGCACGTATTCGGCATAGGCGCCGTCGATCACCAGCAGCACGTTGGACGGCAGGCCGGCGTGCAGGCGGCGGATCTCGTCGAACGGCAGGTAGGTGCCGGTCGGGTTGTTCGGGTTGCTGACGTAGACGATCCGGGTCCGCTCGGTGACCCGGGCCAGGATCGCGTCGACATCGGTGGTGAGGTCGCGTTCCGGCGCCACCACGGGCGTGCCGCCCGAGGCGTTGATCACGATCGGGTAGGTCAGGAATCCGTGCTCGGAATAGATGCCCTCGGCGCCAGGCCCGCAATACGCGTAGGAAAGCAGCGACAGCAGTTCGCCCGAGCCGACGCCGCAGACGATCCGCGCCGGATCGAGCCCGTAGCGTTGGGCGATGGCCGTGCGCAGGGCCGTCGCCTGCCCGTCCGGGTAGATCTCCAGCTTGGCGGTGGCCTCGTGGAGCGCTGCGAGCGCCACCGGGCTCGGGCCGAGCGGAGTCTCGTTGGCCGACAGCTTGTAGACCTTGCCGCCGCCGGGCCGCCCGCTCTTGCCGGGCACGTAGGTGTCGATCGCCAGGACGCCGGGGCGCGGTTCCGGACGGACGGGGGTGGAGGCGGACATGGCAGGGCGACTCGGATGCGCGTGCGAATTTTCGTTTGCCGGGTCCGTCTACAGCATTTCCTCTTCGGGTGAAGCCGGAGGGGCCGGCCCTGCGCGGCTCACAGGAGTTCCGCTGCGGTCTTGGCGGCAAAGCCGACCAGGAACACGGCCATGAAGAGGTCGATCAGGCGGTTGTGCCGCGCGTAGAAGGTCCGGACCGCGCCGCGACCGAAGATGAAGGCCACGCCGGCATACCACGCGCACTCGAGCGAGCTGCACAGCGCGACGATTGCCGCCTTCTCGGGTCCGCTTCGCTCGACCACGAGGAAGCCGGTGAAGATGCTCACCATGAACGCGATCGTCTTGACGTTGCCGACATTGGTCAGCGCCCCGATCCGAAAGGCGTTCCAGAAGCGCGCCTCGGGCCGCGGCTCCGCGCCCGGCATCGCCGGGGTCGAAGGCTTGAAGGCGTCCCGGGTCAGGAGGGCGGCGATGGCGATCAGATACAGGGCCGCTGCGGCGCCGGCGACCTTGTCGAAGGCGGGGATCTCCCGGATCAGGACGGAAAGGCCGGTCACGGACGCGCTGGAGAAGATCAGTCCGACCAGGACGATCCCTGCCGTCGCGCCCAATCCGGCCCGCACCGAGCCCGACGATGCGAAGCGCGTGACCAGAAGAAAATTCGGCCCCGGGCTCATGACGGCCAAGATGTAGATGAGTGCGGCGGCGAACATGTTTCGTAGTTCTATCTTTGAGTAGTATCGGCCGATGATGTCCTATCCTCGACCTGATCCTGAGGTGCTTGCGTACGGCGCAAGCCTCGAAGGAGCCCTCCAGACATCGCGCGGCCGGCTGGAGGGCTCCTTCGAGGCTCGCTTCGCTCACACCTCAGGATGAGGGAAGGGAGCGGGATATCCGTCGGTGTCATGACGGTTTCGGTCGTGGGATTCGCCGCGCCCTTCCCGTTATTGCCAGCGCAGCGAAGCAATCCAGCGCGCGCGTGCTTGGAATGCTATCTTATTCTGGGCATAATCCTGCGTCACGGCACGATATATCTATAAAAAAGGAAATTTTGAACATTAAAATCTATAATAATACATGAAACTGGAATTGACGTGATGCGGGATTGCTGGTGCCGATCGATCTCCCATCGTTCATCCGAACGTCGTGTTTGAGTTCGAGGGCGACGATGGTGCGGCAGGGGATTTGATTTCGAGACCTGCGGCCCTTGGAAGGCGCCGTCTGACCCCGGGCACACCCGAGCGGCGGATACACGTGAGCCCGGCTCCGCCCTACCTCAAAGGTCCGCAACTGGACTGTAAAAGGACGGATCCCATGCCCCTCACACGTTACCTGGATGGCGGCGCCCATATCCTGCCCGCCGACGAGAGCCTGATCCGGTTCGCGATGACCAACGGCGAGCGGGTGATCGGGATCGACGTGCCGATCCCGGTGCTGCGCCAAAATTTCGGCGCCGGCGCCGACATCGCGCCCCTCGACCTGTTCGCCAAGAACCAGGCGGCGATCGAGGCCGCCGCCAGCGCCGCCTACGACAAGACCGAGACCCCGAACGACCTCCTCGACATGGGCCCGGAGGATTTCGAGACGCCCCCAAGCGCGGCCACGCTTTAGAGCCCGGCGAAGCGAGGCCCCGCGCCGCGGCAAAGCGGCGACGCGCAAATGCCGCGGGGCACTCGCCACGTTTCGGCCTGTTGATCCAGGAGAAGGGGCCGCGTCGGGCGCGTCGCGCCCCGCGTTCCCCTGGACGGATCCATATGCCCGGCGACCTGATCCCCTGCAGCCTGTTCCTGATCGGGATCTTCACCTCGGTGGCCGCCGATTGTCGAATGCGCCGGGCTGACGCCTCCGCGTGGACGAACGGCTGCATCACCGCGGTCGGCGCCGCCATGGTCTTTTTCGCCTGCGCGGTCGCCATCCGCTGAGGGCTTGCCCTGAAAGCGACACCCCGCCTTCACGATGACGTGCCGGAGGAACCGGCAGGCCCGCTTCACACTTCACCAGCCGTGATCCTGGGCCGCGTTCCGCGGCGCGGCCGGCTCGGTGAGGTTCCCATGGTTTCGATCCAGGCGATCGTCGGCTGCGCGCTCGTCCTGACCGGGCTCTGCGTCGAGAGCGTCGCGAGCCGGAGCTGGCGCGGCGGCGTCCGCGCCGACCGGCTGGACGCCCGCGCGGCCCTGGCGCTCGGGCTCCCGGCCCTCGGGCTGGCGTTGATGGCGGCTCCGCTCGCCTGAGCCGGAGGCGACCCGGCATTCCTGCCCATACCGGGCGCGTTGACGCTCGCCCCCCGGAGCATTACCTCCCGGTCTCGCTGGCCGCGTCGGGCGAGTGCGGCGCGTCACGCGGCACCGCGCTCCCTCGCCACGGACCGGGATCGCCGACAGACGGTCGTCAAGTCCCGCATGGATACCCAACCGGATACCGCGCTGCGGCCGGACCCGATCGACGAGACGGCCGGGCGCCTGTCGGAGCCCTCGCAGGCGCTCGACCCGAAGAGCCTGGTCATGCGCTTCGGCGCGGATACGCCGCTGCTGACCGATGCCGGCGTCGAGCTCGCGCCCTTCCAGATCGCCTACCAGACCGCCGGCACCCTCAACGCCGCGGGCACGAACGCGGTGCTGATCTGCCACGCGCTCACCGGCGACCAGTATTTCGCCCATACGCATCCGCTCACCGGCAAGCCGGGCTGGTGGGAGACCCTGGTCGGCCCCGGCAAGCCGGTGGACACCGACCGCTACTTCGTCGTCTGCTCGAACGTGATCGGGTCCTGCATGGGCTCCACGGGCCCGGCCTCGATCGATCCCGCGACCGGGCGGCCCTACGGCCTGAACTTCCCGCTGGTGACGATCCGCGACATGGTCCGCGCCCAAATGATGCTGCTGGAGCGGCTCGGCGTGCGCGACCTGTTCCTGTGCATCGGCGGCTCGATGGGCGGGATGCAGGTGCTGCAATGGGCGGCCCTGTACCCCGAGCGGGTCTTCGCCGCGATGCCGATCGCCACCGGCCCGCGCCACTCGGCGCAGAACATCGCGTTCCACGAGGTCGGCCGGCAGGCGATCATGGCCGATCCGGCCTGGGCCGACGGGCGCTACCTCGAGGCGGGGACGCGCCCGTCCAAGGGGCTCGGCGTCGCCCGGATGGGCGCGCACATCACCTACCTGTCCGAGCCGGCGCTGCACCGGAAGTTCGGCCGGCGGTTCCAGGGCGGCTCGGCGCCGACCTTCTCGTTCAACGCCGACTTCCAGATCGAGAGCTACCTGCGCCACCAGGGCCTGAGCTTCGTCGAGCGGTTCGACGCCAACGCCTATCTCTACCTGACCCGGGCGATGGATTATTTCGACCTCGCCGAGGACCATGGCGGCGCGCTGGCCAAGGCGTTCCAGGGGATCAAGACCCGGTTCTGCGTGATCTCGTTCACCTCCGACTGGCTGTTCCCGACCTCCGAGTCGCGGGTGATCGTGCACGCGCTCAACGCCGCCGCGGCGCCGGTCGCCTTCGTGGAGGTCGAGACCGACAAGGGCCACGACGCCTTCCTGCTCGACGAGCCGGCGATGTTCTCGGCCGCCCGCGGTTTCATCGACGCCGCCGCCCGGGCGCGCGGATTATGAGCGGCTCGATGCTGTTCAAAGGCTCTCCGGGCAACACCGCGCCCTGGCAGACCACCGACGCCCTGCCCCGCACCGCCGAGGGCAACGGCGCCCGGGTCGACCACATCGTCGTGCTGGGCCTCGTGCCGCCGAGCGCCCGGGTGCTCGATATCGGCTGCGGCGACGGCTCCCTGCTGGCGCTGCTGCGCGACCGCCGCAGCATCGACGGGCGCGGGATCGAGCTCTCCCGCGACGGGGTGAATGCCTGCCTCGCCCGCGGCCTGTCGGTGATCCAGGGGGACGCCGACACCGACCTGGAAAATTACCCCGACGACGCCTTCGACGTGGTCGTGCTGTCCCAGACCATCCAGGCGACCCGCAATCCGCGGATCGTGCTGGAGCACCTGCTGCGCATCGGCCGGCAGGTGATCATCTCGTTCCCGAATTTCGGGCATTGGCGGGTCCGGTCGGAACTGGCCCTGCGCGGCCGGATGCCGGTCACCGAGATCATGCCGGATGCCTGGTGGGAGACGCCCAACATCCACCATTGCACGATCCGCGACTTCGTCGGCCTGTGCCGCCTGATCGGCGCGCAGATCGAGACCGCCACGGCGCTGGACGCGAGCGGCCGGCCGATGCGGTTCTCGATGCCCTGGTGGGTGTGGAACCTGTTCGGGGCGCAAGGGGTGTTTCTGCTCCGGCGCGGGGCGGATTAGCGCCCCGGCCTTCCGCCGCCCGCTTGCTCCGTCCAAGTCAGCGCGGCCCGCAACCCGCCCATCTCCGAGCGTCCGAAGGCGAGCTGGGCGCCCGCGGCCTCGGCCACGTCCCGGGCGATGGCGATGCCGAAGCCGGTGCCCGGGCGGCTCTCGTCCCAGCGCTGGCCGCGGCCGATGCCGGCGATCGCGGTCTCGCTCATGCCGGGGCCGTCATCCTCGACCGTGAGCCGCAGGCCGCCGCCATCCGCCGCCCCGGCCACCCGGACCCGCCGGTGCGCCCACTTGCGGGCGTTGTCGAGGAGGTTGCCCAGCACCTCCATCAACTCGCCCTCGTCCCCCGGATAGGCGAGCGCCTCCGGCACGGCGACCTCCCAGGCCAGGGAATCGCCCTCCGGCAGCCGGCGCATGGTCGCGACCAGCCGCTCGGCCACCGGGGCGACCCGGCAGGTCCGCCGCCGCAGGTCGCCGGCCGCCGCGATCCGGGCACGGGCCAGCGCGCGCTCGACTTGGCCCGCCATCGCGCGGGCCTGCTCGGCGATCTCCGCCGACAGGCCGGGATCGGCCGGCCCGGTCCGGCGCGCCAGGGCGTCGAGCACGGCGAGCGGCGTCTTGAGGCCGTGGGCCATGTCGGCCGCCGCGGCGCGGGCCCGGACCAGGGCGCGCTCCTGCGCGTCGAGCAGCCGGTTGAGATCGGCCACCAGCGGCCGGACCTCGTCGGGGAACTGCTCGGGCAGCCGGGTCCGCGTCCCGGCATGGACCGCGCCGAGATCCTGCTGCAGCACCCGGAACGGCGCCAGCGCCCGGTGCACGAACAGCCACAGGGCCAGGGTCAGGACCACGAACAAAGCCGCCAGCGCCGGGACCAGCAGGCGCAGGAAGGTGGCGCGGCTCGCTGCCAGGTCGCGCCGGTCCTCGGCCACGATCACCCGCAAGCCGGTCTCGGCGCCGCGCGGGCCGATCTCCAGGGGGCGGACGATGGCGATCAGCCGGCCGCCATCCGGCCCGGTGGTCTCCAGGGTCACCGGAGCGTCGCCGGTGGTCGGCCCCAGGTCGAGGCGCTTGTCCCAGAGGGAGCGCGAGCGCAGGACCTGGCTTCCCGCCTCCACCTGCCAGTACAGGCCGCCATAGGGCGTGGCGAAGCGCGGGTCCGGCGGCTCCCGGGAGACGGTCGGGCTCCCGTCCGGGGCGAGGTTGACCCGGCCGGCGATGAGCTTGGCGGTCCGGTCGAGCTCGTCGGCGGTGCGGGCGTCGAGCACCTGGTCGAGGATCACGGTGAGGCCGGCGCCGGCGAGCAGCAGCGCGAGCGCGATCAGGGCCGCCGCCGCGAGCCCCAGCCGCAGCCGCAGGGAGTCGCGCCTCACGGCGCCTCCGGGACGCGGTAGCCCTGGCCGCGGCGGGTCTCGATCACCCCCGGCCCGAGCTTGCGGCGCAGGCGGGTCAGGAGCGCTTCGAGGGCGTTGGCCTCGCGCTCGGTGCCGACCCCGTGGAGGTGGTCCAGAACCTCGCCCGCCGGCACGACCTGCCCCTGCCGGTGCAGCAGGAAGGCCAGGAGCCGGTATTCGAGGGCGGTCAGTTCGGTCGGCCGGCCCGCGACGCTCACCGCCCGGGTGCGGGTGTCGAGTTCCACGTCCCCGGTCCGGAGCACCGGCGAGGCGTGGCCCGCGGTGCGCCGCAGGATCGCCCGCAGGCGCGCGACCAGCTCCTCCATGCGGAACGGCTTGACCAGATAATCGTCGGCGCCGGCATCGATGCCCTCGACCCGCTCGCGCCAGCCGTCCCGGGCGGTGAGGATCAGCACCGGCAGCGCCACCTCGGCCGTCCGCAGCCGGCGCAGCACACCGAGCCCGTCGAGGCGCGGCAGGCCGAGATCGAGCACCATGGCGTCGTAGGGCTCGGTCTCGGCGCGGAACCACGCCGCCTCCCCGTCCGCGACCACGTCGGCGACGTAGCCGGCCTGTTCGAGCCCGTGCTTCACGTCCGCGGCGATGCGCGGCTCGTCCTCGACCACTAGGACGCGCACGGCCGGCTCCCGCCCTCAATCATCGTCGTCCTCGTCCAGGATCTTGAGCGAGCCGGCATCGACCTTCACGGACCGGCGCTTCCCGTCGGCGCCGAGGATGCGCAGCTTGTACAGCCACTGCCCGTCGTCGCGCTTGAGATCGACCGCCACCACATCCCCCGGCACGGCCGCGCGGGCGGCGCGCAGGACCTCGTCGAGGGGACGGATCTCGCCCTTCTCCAGGGCGCGGCGGGCGCGGTCGGCATCCTCGGAGGCGCGGGCCGGCCAGGCC
Organism: Methylobacterium sp. J-072; assembly: GCF_022829425.1. Classification (NCBI taxonomy): domain Bacteria; kingdom Pseudomonadati; phylum Pseudomonadota; class Alphaproteobacteria; order Hyphomicrobiales; family Methylobacteriaceae; genus Methylobacterium; species Methylobacterium sp. J-072. The sequence goes on from NZ_JAKSYK010000154.1 coordinate 41,126, forward strand.
GCGCAGGTAAGCAGCAGGAGCGCGGCGCGGCGGGACGGGGGCTGGATCATGCGGGCTCGGTCATGACGAGGCTCCTGGCATCACACGTTTCCGGATGAGACGCTGGTCCCCTCCCCGCAAGGGGCTAGCGGATTCACACATCGGGATTGTTCTGCGGCAAGCCTCTGAAACACCAGGCGTTTCCCCTCCCCCTTGTGGGGAGGGGCCAGGGGTGGGGGTGGTGCAGGATCGAACGTCACGGTGCCTTCTGAGCCACCCCCACCTCCAACTCCTCCCCGCAAGGGGGAGGAGAGCGCGTTGCGCCTTCCAGCAGCCAATGTGTGAACGTCGTAGCCCACAAGGGAGAGGAGCGCGCGTCGCGGCCTGCACAAGGCAACATTGGGCTGGGTCAACCATGACGAAGAGAGGTGGGGTCCGGCCCTGTAAAGTCATCCCGCATCGCATGGCGCGAACAGCCTGACGGGAGGCTGACAGGCCCCGTCAGGGTCGCGGGGCGGGGTTCCGGCAGAAGGGGGCCAGACCTCTTGCGGAGACGCGATCCCATGTCCCTGATCCTCGGTGCCCTCCTCGCCTGTGCCGCCGGCCTCGCCGGCACCCTCCTCTGCCCCGACGAGTCCGCCGCCCGGCGCTCGCGGCTGCCGCTGCTGGCGGTTTTCCTGGCCGGCGGCCTCGCCTGGCACGCCCCGGCCCGGGCCGGCGAGGCCCTGCACGGCCCGGCCCGGGTGCTCGACGGCGGGACCGTGATGGTCGGCCCGCACCGGGTCAGCCTCTACGGCATCGCCGCGCCCGATGCCGACCAGACCTGCTCGGACGCGCAGGACCGGCCCTATCCGTGCGGCCGGGACGCGGCCCGGGCCCTGGCCGACCATATCGGCACCGAAGCCATCACCTGCGAGCCGCGCGGGACGGACTCCGAAGGCGCGGTGGCGGCGCTCTGCCGGGTCGGCGACGAGGATCTCGGGGCCTGGATGGTGGCGCGCGGCCTCGCGGTACCCGATCGCACGGCCGCGCCGACCTACACGGCGGCCGCCGACCGGGCCTGGGGACGGCGGCTCGGCCTGTGGTCCGGGGTGTTCCAGGACCCGGCCGAGCGCCGCGGCCGGCGCGCCGACGCGGCCGGGCTCCGGAATGCGGGATGAGCCGCGGCGTGAGTGTCGGGCGAGCCGATGGCGTCCGCCGGGACGCTGGCGGGCTTGGTCTGCCACAGATCGGCAGATGGTATTTCTTAGAAACCTATAAAGATAGCAGGATTGATTTTTTATTCAATTTTATATAATATAAAACTGGTTAAATTATACCGTATACTGGTAAGGGGATCGTCCCTCATGAGCGGTACCGAGAAGCCGGGGACCCAGACCTTGCTGACGCTCGCCGACATTCTCGGCATCCCGGTCGACCGCTTCTTCAACGGCGACAGCGGGTCGCTCGGCACCGCCGACATGCAGGAATGCCTGCGGCTCTGGTCATCTATCAGGACCGACGCCGGCCGGGAACGCGCCCTCACCGCCCTGCGCGGCATCATCGAGGACGAGCAGGGCTGAGAGGCGCGAGCGCTGGTTGAGAGCGGGGTTCTTTCTACGGATGAGGGCCGCGGCTGAAGCACGCGCGTTCCCTCCCCCGCAGAGGCTACGATGTTCACACATCTGCGGACGAAGCGCGGGTCCCCTCGCCCCGCTTGCGGGGAGAGGCCCGCACGGACCTCGTCGTCCGTGCGGGAAGCGCAGGCGAAGCCGGAGCGGCGGTGAGGGGGCGGTTCAGGACGAGGCGCGCGTCCGGAACCGCCCCCTCACCATCGGCTGCCGCCTCGCTTCGGCGACGACGAGGTCGCCGAAGCCCTCTCCCCACGAGCGGGGCGAGGGGATACTCGCACCAAGGCTGGAGCCGAAGCACGGGCCGTAATCGATCTGTGAATCCGCTCCCCCGCAGAGGGGGGAGGGAGACGCGCTGGCATCAGGTGCGTGACCATCGCACCCCGCGCGGCGAACGCCCGATATCCTACCGCGCCCCGCGGTGGAGATCCCCGTCGATCAGCAAGGCGCTGCGGCCGTCGAGGCGGGAGCGGTAGACCTGCAGGTTCTCCATCACCCGCTGCACGTAGTTGCGGGTCTCGGTGAACGGGATGCGCTCGACCCAGTCGATCACGTCGACCTCGCCCTTGCGCGGGTCGCCGTAGGCGTCGATCCACTTCTTCACGTTGCCGCCGCCGGCATTGTAGGAGGCGAAGGCGAGCACGTAGGAGCCGCGCCAATCCTCCATCAGCTCGCCGAGATGGGCCTGGCCGAGCTTGGCGCAGTAGGCCGGGTCGCTGGTCAGGCGGTCGACGTCGAAGGACGTGGCGACCCGGCGGGCGGTGCGCTGGGCGGTGGCCGGCATCATCTGCATCAGGCCGCGGGCGCCGACGCCGGACTGGGCCCGGGGGTCGAACTGGCTCTCCTGCCGGGCGATGGCGTAGACCATGGCCCGCTCCACCTGCGGCACCGCCGAAAACGTCTCGTAGGTCGGGATGCCGATGGTCGGATAGGCGTGGGCGTCGAGCGGCAGGCCGCGCTGCACCGCGAGCTTGCCGATCGCCACCAGGGCGCGGGCATCCTTCATCTCGGTGGCGAGGTCGCCGAGCGCCTGGATCTCGCGCGGGTCGCCGAGGTCCCGGGCGGCATCGATGTAGAGCGGCAGCGCCAGATCCTTGAGACCCGCCTCGCCGAGCATGCGCAGGGCCCGGATGTAGAGCCGGTCCTCGAAGGCCTGCCGCTCGACGCCCTCGAGATCGGCCGGCGCGCGCAGCGGCAGGCTGGTCTGGCCGAGCTTGGCCCGGGCCACCTGGCCGTAATAGGCGATCGGCTGCAGGGCGGCCCGCTCGTAGAACGTTTTTGCCACGTCGTGCTGGCCGAGGGACTCGGCCGCCCGGCCCTGCCAATAGGCGGCGCGGGCGAGCGAGACCGGGCTCTCGGCGATGGTCGCCATCCGGGCGAAGTGCTGGGCGGCGCTCGCCGGATCGCCGGCGAACCGCAGGGCGATCCAGCCGGCGTGGAACTCGGCCTCCAGGCGTTTCTCGGGGGTGCGGGCCGCATGGCCGCTCGCCACCGTGAAGGCGGTGCGGGCATCGCCGAGGTCGAGGAGCTTGCGCGCCACGATCCGGCGCTCGACCCACCACTCGTCGCCGTCGACCAGCACGTCCGGGTTGACCGGCGCGGTGGCGAGAACCGCGGCAGCCTCCTCGGGCTTGTCGGCCCGGCGGAAATACTGCGCCCGGGAGAAGATGTAGGAGGCGTCGCCCCGGAGCGACGGCGGCACCGCCGCGAGGGCGGCCGGACCGCCGGCCTTGTCCTCCACGGCCCGGCGGGCGCGCACGAGGCTGGCATAGCCGCCGCCCGCATAGCCCGCGGCCCGGCCGGCGCTCTCCCAATCGTCCTTCAGGAGCGCCCGCTCCATCCGGTAGCGGTGGTCGATGCGGGTGAGCACCCCCGGGAACGCGTCCTGGACCTTGGCCTCCAGGCTCTTCCCGAAACTCTCGGTGCGCCACAGGTCGTGGACGATCTCGGCGGCGTCGCCGTCATAGCCGTCGGCCCGCAGCGCCAGCGCCAGGGCGAACTTGCCCGGCGCGCTCACCGGCTTGGCCGTGGCGAAGAAGGCCCGGACCAGGACCGGAGGCTTGCGCTCGGAGAGCAGCGCCTCCTCGGCCCGGCGGCGCAGCAGCGGCCCGGCCGGCCAGGTCGGGTTGGCGCGGGTGAAGGCCACCGTGCGGGCGAAGCCGATGCCGGCGCCAGCGCGGATCGCCACCCATTCGAGCAGCGCCCGGGCGGCGGGGTCGTTGAAGCCGTCGCGCATCCGGTCGCCGTCGGCGACCCGGCCCTTGCGGTAGAGGTCGATGGCGCCGCGCAGCAGCGTGGGATCGGTGTCGCCCGAAATTTTCGGCTTGCCCGGGTCCGGGACCTCGGGCACTGGCGCCGCCGGGGTCACCGCCGCGTCGGGCAGCGGGAAGGCCACGGGGGCGTCGGGATCGGCCGAAGCATAGGCGGTGGCCGCCGCCGGGATCTTGCCGGCGGCCTCCTCGCCCCGGTCGGAGCCCTTGGCGGTCTGGGCCGGGTCGAGCTTCAGGGCGTCGGCGGTGACCGGATCGGCGACCGTCTCGGCCTCCGTGCTCCGGGTCTGGGCGGGCGACAGGGCGGCGTCGCTCGAAGGCGGCGTCGGCTGCGAGGCGGGCGCGTCGGTGCCGGCTTGGCCGGCGAGCGCGACCCCAAGGGTCGTGACAAGCGTCGTGACCAGGGCCGCCGCCGCCAGGGGCGTGCGCGTCGAGGCCAGCGCTCGGATCAGGGGACCTCGGATCGACTGGGCTCGGATCACGTTTCCCCCCTTCTCACGACCGGAGTGGAAAGAAATGAAGATCGGCGCGGGGGCATTAAGAACCCGTAAACCGTGACCACGATCTGTTTGCGCACCGTGGCGCGACCTTCTATGTCTGCCCGTCCGCGGCCGAAGGGCGCGCGGGACGCACGGGCCCGAGAACGCCGGGACCAGCCCATCCGCCGAGACCCCAGCTGATACTTTTCGGGACGCCTGAGATGACCGAGATGACCGGGAGCCGCCTGCGGGGCTCGCTCACCGCGCTTGTGACGCCGTTCCGCGACGGCGCCTTCGACGAGGCCGCGTTCCGGACATTCGTGCGCTGGCAGATCGAGCAGGGTAGCCACGGCCTCGTGCCCACCGGCACCACCGGCGAGAGCCCGACCCTGACCCATGCCGAGCACGACCGGGTGGTCGAGGCCTGCATCGACGAGGCCGGCGGCCGCGTGCCCGTGGTGGCGGGCGCGGGCTCCAACTCCACCGCCGAGGCGGTGGCGCGGGCGCGCCACGCCGAGCGCGCCGGCGCCGACGCGGTGCTCGTGGTCACGCCCTACTACAACAAGCCGACGCAAGAGGGCCTCTACGCCCACTTCAAGGCCGTCAACGACGCGGTCGGCATCCCGATCATCATCTACAACATCCCGCCCCGCTCCGTCGTCGACATGAGCGTCGAGACGATGGCCCGTCTGTACGAATTGAAGAACATCGCCGGCGTGAAGGACGCGACCGCCAAGATCGACCGCGTCAGCCAGCAGCGTCAGGCCATGGGGGCGAACTTCCTCCAGCTTTCAGGCGAAGATGCGACGGCGCTCGGCTACAACGCCCAGGGCGGCCATGGCTGCATCTCGGTGGTGGCCAACGTGGCGCCGCGCCTCTGTGCCGATTTGCAGGAGGCCTCGCTCGCGGGTGACTACGCCAAGGCGCTCACCATCCAGGACCGGCTGTTCCCGCTCCAGAGCGGGTTGTTCGCCGAGGCCAATCCGTCGCCGGCGAAGTATGCGCTCGCCAAGCTCGGCCACATGACGGAAGAACTGCGCCTGCCGCTGGTGCCGGTCTCGAACGCGACCCGGGCGATCGTCGACGCGGCCCTGCGCCACGCCGGTCTGCTCGAAGGCTAAGGAGAATCCCAAAAACATGGCCCCGAAACCGGAGCCCAGTCGGCGCGTCGTCGCCGACAACCGTGCCGCGCGCTTCCACTACACGATCGAGGACACGCTGGAGGCCGGCATCGCCCTGACCGGCACCGAGGTGAAGTCCCTGCGCGGCGGCAAGGCGACGATCGGCGAGGCCTATGCCGGCCCCTCCGGCGGCGATTTGATGCTGTTCAACGCCTACATCCCGGAATATCTGGAGGCGAACCGCTTCAACCACGAGCCCAAGCGCCCGCGCCGCCTGCTGCTGCACCGTCGCCAGATCAACAAGCTGATCGGCGCGACCCAGCGCCAGGGCTACACGGTGGTGCCGCTGAAGATCTACTTCAACGACAAGGGCCGGGCGAAGATCGAGCTCGGCCTGGGCAAGGGCAAGCAGGCCCACGACAAGCGCGAGGCCGCCAAGGAGCGCGACTGGCAGCGCGACCGGGCGCGGCTGCTGCGGGACCGGGGGTAAGGCTTCGGAGGCGAGTCAGGTCCAGGAGCGGGCGCGTTCGAGGCGGCTTCGCGCCGTCGCGTCGCTCGGGAGCGCGCTATCCAGATCAGCTGCGATGCCCTCGACCAAGGCTGCAGCGCGCTGGTAGAGCTCTTGATAGACTGGCTTGACGGCCTCTGGTCGCGACTCGACGTCCTGTTCGAGTAGGGCAAGAAATGCGTCGCGCGCGGTTCGCGGACCCAACTTTGCCATCGCACGCTCCATATCACGACCGCGACGATGATCAGCCGCCGGTGTGGTCCGGTTTCCGGTTGATCGCTTCGAAGCCATTTCGTCATTGCGAGCGCAG
>NZ_JAKSYK010000178.1:0-4898 GCF_022829425.1 Methylobacterium sp. J-072
GGCCGTCCGGCCTCCAGGTATGTCAGCCTGGGGCAGACGTGTGCACTTGCGGACGGTTTCGGGCGACCGCTACGACCCCGACGCTCGTCCGCCCCCCGCGGAGCGGGAGGGTCGCCCCGGCCCCAGCAAGGGCCGGGAGGGGGGCCGCGCGGCGCCGCAGCTTGTGGCTGCCGACGCGTTTTCTACGGATGCGGTGTTCCCGTGACGGGACGCCTCCCGGGGGTCTCCCTCCCCCGCAGAGGGGGGAGGGAAGTCGCGCTCATCGTGGCCTGCCTCGCGCTTCTCGTCACCCTCCTGATCCCCACCACCATCCCGACCCACGCCGACGACGCGGAAAAATCCGTGCTCGGCGGGCTCTTGTCCCGGGCGCTCTCGACGCCGTCGTCGCGGGTGGCGATCGGCGCGGTGGATGGCGCGCTCTCTTCCGATGCCACCATCCGCGACGTGGCGGTGAGCGACCGCGACGGCGTGTGGCTGAAGATGGACCGGGCCCGGATCATCTGGCGGCGCCTGGCGCTGCTGTCCGGCCGTCTGGAGGTGGACAGCCTGGAGATCGGACGGATCGAGGTCTTGCGCCGGCCGATCCCGGGCCCGACCCCGCCGGAGGCCAAGCCCGACGGCAAGCTGCTGCCCGACCTGCCCGTGAAGGTCGAGATCAAGGGGTTCAAGCTGGCGGAGCTGGTGCTGGGCGAGCCGGTCGCCGGCCAGCCGGCCCGGCTCTCGGCCGAGGGCAAGGCCCGGCTCGGGGCGGCGAGCGAGGGACTCGACCTGCAGGCCAGGGCCCAGCGCCTCGACGCCGCCGGGCGCTTCCTGCTCTCCCTCGTCTACGTGCCGCAAGGCGACAAACTGGAGCTGACGGCCAACCTCGTCGAGCCGGCGGGCGGCCTGCTGTCGAAGGCGGCCAACGTCCCCGGCACGCCGCCGATCGATTTCGAGCTGGCCGGCACCGGCACGCTCGATGCCTGGAACGCCCATCTCGATTTCGCCGCCGGCCCGGATATCGGCGCCAAGGGCGGGGCCAAGATCTCCCGGATCGGCGCCGAGCGCCGGCTGGCGCTCGACCTCGCCGCGCGGATCGAAGGCCTCGTGCCGGGTCCGGCCGCGTCGGTCTTCGCCGGCACGACCAAGCTCGACGGCGGCTTCGCCTTCGCGGATAGCGGCGCCTTCCGGATCGACCGACTGGAGCTGACCTCGCGCACCGCGCGACTCGCCGCCGGCGGCACCCTGAGCAAGGACCGGGTCGCCGACCTGACCCTCCAGGCCCGGGCTCTGCCCACCGAGGGCGCGGTGACCAAGGCCGGCGAGGCCGAGATCGAAAAACTGGTCTTCGACGGCAACGTGAAGGGGCCGATCACCGCGCCGACCGTGCGGGGCACTCTCGACGCGGGAGGCCTGCGCAGCCGCGATTCCGCCCTGGAGCGGGTCGAGGCGCGCCTCGGGGTCGAGCCCCAGGGCGACCCCTCCGCCCAGCGTTTCGTGATCACGGCGGACGGCAAGGTCGAGGGCCTGCGCCTGGCCGATCCGGCCCTGCGCCGCGCCCTCGGCAGCCGCGCGCAATTGACCCTGCGGGCCGCCTCCGGACCGGACGGGGTGATCGACGTCTCCAGCCTCCGGGTCGAGTCCGACACAGCCAAGGCGAGCTATGCCGGCCGGGTCGGCCAAAACACGCTGACCGGCACGCTGGACGCCGCGCTGCCGGATCTTTCCGTGTTCTCCGGCCTCGCCGGGCGCGGGCTCGCCGGCAGCCTCGACGCCAAGGCCCGGCTCAGCGGCGATCCGGCCCGGAAAGCACTGGCGGCCGACCTCACCGTCACCAGCGCCAGGCTCGCCACCGGGATCGCGGCGGCCGACCGGGTGCTCGGCCGCGCGCCGACGCTTCAGGGCCGGGTGTCGCAATCGTATGACGGCTACGGCTTCGACCATCTGCGCCTGGAGGGCGCCGGCCTGACCGCGACCCTGCAGGGCGAGGCGACCTCGGCGACGGCCGATGTCACGGGCCGCATCGACCTCAAGAGCCTGTCCGATCTCGACGGCCGCCTGACCGGCCGCGCCGGCATCGACGCGCGCATGACCGGCTCCCTGGAACATCCGCAACTCACGGCGACCGTCTCGGCGCCCGCCGCGACCGCAGACGGGAAACCGATCCGCGACCTACGCGCGGAGGCGATCCTGACCGACGCGCTGCTGGCGCCGGACGGGACCCTGAAACTCTCCGGCGAGGTCGCCGGCAAGGCCCTGCGCGGCGGCGCCCACGTGGCGAAGGCCGGACCCGACTGGGTGCTCGACCGGCTCGACCTCAACCTCGGCTCGGTAGCCGTCGCGGGCAACGCCGTGGTGGCGGCAGAGACCTGGCTGTCGGCCGGAACGCTGTCCGTGAAGGCGGCCAATCTCGCCGACATTTCTCCGCTCGCCCCCGAACCCATGGCCGGGCAGCTCGACGCCACGGTGACCCTCGCCCGCGACGGCGGCCGCCAGGACGCCGCGATCCGGGCCACCGGCGCCGCCCTGCGCTACGGCGACTACGCGCTCAACCGCCTCGACGCCGACCTGAAGGGCCGCAACCTGCGCGCTCATCCGGTCCTCGACGGGCGCCTCGACGCCGACCGGCTGCTGGCCGCCGGCCAACAGATCGATACGGTCCGGCTCGCCGCGCTCGGTAGCCCGACGGGCAGCGACGTGACGCTGTCCGCCAAGGCGCGCGGCTTCACCCTCGACGGGGCGGTCCGGCTGGTGCCGGCCGACGACACGCGCATCGACATCCAGCGTTTCTCCGCCGCCCGCGGCGGCGACCGTTTCGCTCTCACCGGACCGGCCAGCATCACCCTGCGCGACGGCGGCGCGGTGATCGACGGGCTGTCGATCGCGGCCGGCTCAGGCCGGGTCGCGGTCTCGGGCCGGGCCGGCCAGGATCTCGACCTGAAGGTGGCGATCCGGGCGCTGCCCCTGTCGCTCGCCCGGATCGCCGTCCCGGACCTCGCCCTCTCGGGCACGCTGGACGGCGACGCCGACCTGCACGGACCGGCCGCGAGCCCGGAGGGCCATTACGCGCTCACGGTCTCCAAGCTCGTCGCGCCGCAGACCCGCCAAGCCGGCCTGCCGCCGGTGGATGCCAGCGCCAAGGGAACCCTGTCGGACGGGCAGGCCAGCCTCGACGGTCGGGTCACGGCCGGGAAGGGCGTCGCCCTGACGGTGGCGGGCGCGCTGCCCGTAGAGCCCGGGGGCCCGCTGAACCTGCGCGCCCGCGGCACCCTTGATGCGTCGCTGGCTAACACGCTGCTGAGTGTCGGCGGCCAGAGCGTCACCGGGCGGATCGCCATCGACGGCGGCGTCACCGGCACCCTGGCGGCGCCCCGGGCGCAGGGCTCGGCGGTACTGACCGGCGGCAGCTTCACCGACCCGCTCAACGGCATCCGCCTCACCGACATCGACGGCCGCGTGACCGGCCGGGGCGACAGCCTCGTGGTCGAGCGCCTGACCGCCTCGGCCCGCAACGGCGGCCGCCTTTCGGTCACCGGGCGCGTCGCCCTGGAGCCGGATTTCCCCGGCCAGTTCCACGTCACCGCCGACAAGGCGGAGCTGGTCTCCAGCCCGCTGATGACCGCGGTGTCGAGCGTCGATCTCAACCTGGCCGGCCCGCTGGCCCGGACGCCGCGCATCACCGGCCGGGTCGATATCGTGTCGATCGACGTGGCCGTGCCCGATCGGTTGCCCGCCACGGTCAGGCCGCTGCCGGGCGTGCGCCACGTCAACACGCCGCCCGAGGCCCGAGCCCGCCTGGCGCAACGGGCCGACCGGAAGGCGGCGACTGCGCCCGGGAAAAGATCCAAAAAACCCGCCGTCCCGTTCGACGCGACCCTGGACGTGCGGATCGACGCGCCGAGCCGGATCTTCGTGCGCGGACGCGGCATCGATGCCGAGCTCGGCGGGTCGCTCCGGGTCACCGGCACCTCTCGGGCACCGAACGCGGTGGGCGGGTTCGGCCTGCGGCGCGGGGTGTTCCAGCTCGTCGGGCAGCGCCTCGATTTCAGCCGCGGCAACCTGACCTTCGCGGGCAGCCTGGCCACGCCGGAACTGGACTTCGCCGCCGAGACCAAGGCCGGCGACGTCACTGCCCGGGTGGCGGTGAGCGGCTACGCGGACGCGCCGCAATTCAGCCTGACCTCGGATCCGGTGCTGCCCCAGGACGAGATCCTGTCGCGCCTGCTGTTCAAGAAGGCGGCCGGTGGGTTGTCGCCGTTCCAGGCCCTTCAGCTCGCCCAGGCCGTGGCGCAGCTCTCGGGCGGGGCCGCCGGCCCGGACGTGTTCGAGCAGGCCCGCAAGGGGCTTGGGCTCGACAGCCTTGACGTCTCCACGGGCGCCAGCGGCGGCCCGGCGCTCGGTGCCTCGCGCTACATCTCGGACCGGGTCAGCGTGGGCGTGAAGGCCGGCGCCAAGCCGGCCGACACGGCGGTGGGCGTGGATTTCGACGTCACCCGGCGGATCAAGCTGAAGGGCGAGGCGGGGAGCGACGGCCGGACCAGCCTGGGCGTCGGGGCGGAGTACGAGTGGTAGGGGGCTTTTCGGCTCGCCCTCTGGGATCTGACTGTCGAGACCCGACACACGCGCTCCCTCCCCCCTCTGCGGGGGAGGGTGGCCCCTGCGTCAGCAGGGGTCGGGAGAGGGGAGCCCGGCGTCCGAAAGAGGCAGAACGGACATGACGGTCACAACGCCATCCTGAGCTGTCGCGCTGCCCCTCTCCCGACCCCCTCCGGGGGCCACCCTCCCCCGCAGAGGGGAGGGGGATGCGCACAGACCGGTTCGACCAATGATCGGGGCGCACTCCGCCACGCCAACGCGCAATTCCACCTTCAAAACTCGCGCCGGCTCAAAGAGCTCGGCCGAAGATCCGTTGGCCCGCC
>NZ_JAKSYK010000179.1:0-446 GCF_022829425.1 Methylobacterium sp. J-072
AGGGCGGCGACGAGATCGCCCGTCTCGGGCGTACGCTGGACGCGATGGTGGACAACCTGTCCGACCTCGCCCGGACCAACCGCCCCGCCACCGCCGACCTCAACGCCGCCGCCGCCGAGATCCGCGCCTCCGCCCAGCAGCAGGCGGCTTCCGTCGAAGAGCAGTTCGCCCCCGTCCAGGAAACCGCCGCCACGGTGGACGAGATCACCCATTCCGCCGCCCAGATCGGCAAGCGCGCCACCGAGGTCAGCGCCACCGCCCAGGCCACCCCCGACACCTCCGGCCAGGGCCTGCGCGCGGTCTCCGAAACCGCCAAGGCCATGGACGCGATCGGCGAGCAGGCGGAGGAGGTGGCCGGCAACATCGTGAGCCTGTCGGAGAAGACCCAGACGATCGGCGACATCATCGAGACCGTCAACGACATCTCGGAGCGCACGCATCTGCTC
>NZ_JAKSYK010000185.1:0-24159 GCF_022829425.1 Methylobacterium sp. J-072
CCCGGTGAGGATCTTGTGCGGGTAGCACTGGTGGCCGACATCCCAGACGATGCGGTCGTCGGGGGTGTCGAACACGTGATGCAGGGCGACCGTGAGCTCGACCACGCCGAGGCCGGAGCCGAGATGGCCGCCGGTGATCGACACCGCGTCGATCATCTCGGCCCGCACCGCGTCCGCCACCGCCTGCAGCTCGGATTCCGGAAGCTGCCGCAGCGCAGCCGGCTCCGGGACACGGTCCAGCAACGCTGAATGCTCAGAGGATATCGCCAAGGATCGCATCCGCTCGTTCGAGTGTGGCGACGGCCCCGTCATGCGGGCTCCCTGTGGGGATTTTCGCCGTCACGACGCAAGCACCCGGGGGGCGCGCGTTCATGCTAGAACCGACCCGTCCGTCGCTGTCATGATAGTGCAGGTACGGACGAACGGCGGCGCGATCAATGTCGGGCCGGCGATTTTTTCAGTTACGTGCCCTTACCGCCACATGAGGTCCGCTCTTGAGCCCGGCTCGTCTGTGCACAATTTTGCTCATGCTGGCGATTACGCCCAGCAGCCAAGCTTATGCCGGCCAAGCTTACGTCAGTCCTCGGCCGCCGGACGGCAACCTCGACTTCCCGTGCAACTTCCTCGGCGCCTGCCCGGATCGGGTCTCCCCGGGCGGTCCCGACCGCGACGCCAGGCCGTTCAGCCGCAGCCTCGGCCGCCCCTGCGCCTGGCGCGACCGTCCGACCCCGGATGGCCCCCGGCGGGTGCGCGCGTGCTGGTGAGGTCCCGGCGCGGTCCTTTCGTCGCGGGACTGGTTCTCGTCGTCCTGACGGCGCCGAGCCGCGCCCAGGAGACATGCCCGGCCCTATTCGCGGGCGGGCTGGCGCCGGTCCTGACCAACGCGAAGCTCGCCGCCCGCACGGTACCGCTGTGCTTCGAGGCCTTCGCGGTCCTGCATTCGGGCGTGACGCGCACGCCGCTCTACTCCGCCGAGCATCTCACCCGGGCCAGCGTCGCCAATGCCCGCACGGTCGCCCGGGACGACGCGTTCCACGAGGAGACGCGGCTGCCGGATGCCGAGCGCGCGTCGCTGGAGGATTACGTCCGCAGCGGCTTCGACCGCGGCCACCTCGCCCCGGCGGGCGACATGCCGACCTTGAGCGCCCAGGCCGAATCGTTCAGCCTGGCCAACATCGTGCCGCAGAACCGCGTGCTCAATCGCGGCCTCTGGGCCGATATCGAGGAGGGCACGCGGCGGCTGGCGAGCCGGCGCGGCGCGCTCTTCGTCGTCACCGGGGTGATCTTTTCCGGGGATTCGGTGCAGCAGATCAAGGGCGGCGTGCTCGTGCCCACCCAGCTGTTCAAGGCGCTCTACGACCCGGCGAGTGGCGAGGCCGGCGCCTATCTCGCCCGCAACGACGATTCGCGGGACTGGCGCGCGGTCTCGATCGACGACCTCACCCGCGAGGCCGGGATCGACGTGTTCCCGAGCCTGCCGGCCGCCGCCCGGGCCAGCGCCATGGCCCTGCCCGATCCCCGCGCCGCCGCGCGCGCCGACGAGCACCGGCCCCGGCACGAGCCAAGCTGGCAGGACTGGCTGAGCCGCGAACTGAACCGCGCCGTGCGCAAGTTCCTGCGCGACCTGCTGCGTTCGATCTTCTGAGAGGGACCATGCCAGAGGACAAGCCGAGCCGCCGGAAGCCCAAACCGGACGCCTTCGAGCCCTTCGCGGACGACGCCTCCGTGCGCACGATCGGCGCCCTCAGCTTCGAGAACGGCACCGACCGAATCGCCCTGCACGGCTCCCTCGATCTCACCAAGGACAAGACCGGCCTCGCCCAGGCCCGCCTGCTTCAGAGTACCCTCGACGCCATCGTGAAGGCTTTGGAAGCGGGCGATCTGCCCGAGGCGGTGGCGGAGGCCCCGGACGAGGCGCCGAAAACGGTGGCGAATCCCTTCACCTGAGCCGACGCCGCGAGCCCGGGCATCCTTGCCGCTGCCCGGCGAGCCTGATACTCGGTCGGCGACATTCTTATATCGTGGGGAACGCGCGTACAGGACGGGTCGAAGACCCCGGGCCTGCCCCGTGCCGCTGGCACGCACCGCGCACACCCCACCAACGCTCCGAGGACGGTCCGCGATGGCTCGCGAATTCATCTATCACATGCGGGGACTGACGAAGTCCTACCTGGGCGGCAAGAAGGTCCTGGAGGACGTCAACCTGTCGTTCTACCCGGACGCCAAGATCGGCGTGCTCGGGATCAACGGCTCCGGCAAGTCGACCCTGCTCAAGATCATGGCCGGCATCGACACCGAGTGGACCGGCGAGGGTTTCGTCGCCCAGGGCGCCCGGGTCGGCTACCTGCCCCAGGAGCCGCAGCTCGATCCCAACAAGTCGGTCCGCGAGAACATCATGGAGGGCGTGGCCGAGAAGCAGGCGCTGCTCGACCGCTACAACGAACTCGCCATGAACTATTCCGAGGAGACCGCGGACGAGATGACCGCGCTCCAGGACAAGATCGAGGCGGCCAACCTCTGGGAGCTCGACTCCAAGGTCGATCAGGCCATGGAGGCCCTGGGCTGCCCCAGCGACGAGCAGCCGGTGGCGACCCTGTCGGGCGGCGAGCGCCGCCGCGTGGCCCTGTGCAAGCTGCTGCTGTGGGAGCCGGAGCTGCTGCTGCTCGACGAGCCGACCAACCACCTCGACGCCGAGACCGTGAACTGGCTCGAAGGACACCTGAAGACCTATCCGGGCGCGATCTTGATCGTGACCCACGATCGCTACTTCCTCGACAACGTCACCAGCTGGATCCTCGAACTCGATCGCGGCCGGGGCTACCCGTACGAGGGCAACTACTCGGCCTGGCTGGTGCAGAAGCAGAAGCGCCTCCAGCAGGAGGGCCGCGAGGACATGGCCCGCCAGCGCTCGATCACGCGCGAGCAGGAGTGGATCGCCGCCTCGCCGAAGGCTCGGCAATCGAAGTCGAAGGCCCGCATCACCCGCTACGAGGAGCTGGTCGCCAAGCAGAACAACAAGGTCGACGCCGCCGCGCAGATCGTCATCCCGATCGACGAGCGGCTCGGCAACAACGTCATCGAGTTCGAGCACCTCAACAAGGCGTTCGGCGACCGCCTGCTGATCGAGGACCTGTCGTTCAAGCTGCCGCCGGGCGGCATCGTCGGGGTGATCGGCCCGAACGGCGCCGGCAAGACCACCCTGTTCAAGATGATCACCGGCCAGGAGAAGCCCGACGGCGGCAAGATCGCCATCGGCGAGACCGTGCATCTCGGCTACGTCGACCAGTCGCGTGACGCCCTCGACCCCAATGCCACGGTCTGGCAGGAGGTCTCGGGCGGCAATGACATCATCTATTTCAACAAGCGCGAGATCAATTCCCGGGCCTATTGCGCGGCCTTCGCGTTCAAGGGCGGCGACCAGCAGAAGAAAGTCGGCACCCTGTCGGGCGGCGAGCGCAACCGCGTCCACCTCGCCCGGACCCTGAAGGGCGGCGCCAACGTGCTGCTGCTCGACGAGCCGACCAACGACCTCGACATGGAGACCTTGCGCGCCCTCGAGGACGCGCTGGAGGATTACGCGGGCTGCGCGGTGATCATCAGCCACGATCGCTGGTTCCTGAACCGCATCGCCACGCACATCCTCGCCTTCGAGGGCGACAGCCATGTCGAGTGGTTCGAGGGCAATTTTTCGGATTACGAGGCCGACAAGATGCGCCGGCTCGGGGCGGATTCACTCATGCCGAAGAAGATCAAGTACAAGAAGTTTTCACGATAAGGGTTGGTCTCGGCCTTCAGGCCGGGACCGCCCGCGCGGCGTTTGTGCGCGCTGGTGCGGTACAGGATAGGGGTTCGCCGGAACCTTATCGGCGGCCCTCCAACCCAACCTCCTCATCCTGAGGTGCCGCGTCAGCGGCCTCGAAGGAGCCCTCCAGGGATCGCGCGGCAGGCTGGAAGCCTCCTTCGAGGCGTCCGCTCCGCGAACGCACCTCAGGATGAGGGGGTGGAATGGATGGGACCCGAGTCGTAAAATGGGCCCGTCAGCCCACGCGTCCCCGCGCTGCATCCAGCATCGCCTGGAGGCTCTGCGCGAGGGGAACCGCCGGAATCCAACCCGTGGCCGCCGTGAAGGCTGACGGGTCGCAGCCCTGGCTGCGCACGCCCGCCGGCCGGGTCCGCTCCGGTGCGACCTCCACGGTGAAGGGCGCCTCCGTCAGGCCGCAGAACATGTCGAGGATCGCCGAGACCGGCGTCACCATGCCGGTGCCGACGTTGAAGATGCCGCCATCGGGCAAGTCCTCGGCCTGGTCCAGGACCCGCAGGCACGCCGCAGTCAGGTCCGACACGTCGAGGAAGTCGCGCCCGGCCGCGAGCTCGCCCACCGCCACGGTCGGAGGAGCCAGCCAGCGCTGGATGCGTGCGATCTGCCCGGCGAAGGAGGCGGCCACAAAGGTCTCGCTCTGCCCGGGGCCGATATAGTTCGAGGGCCGCAGCACGAGGTGCTTCACGCCGGCATTGGCGAGCACGTCGCGCAGGATGTACTCGCAGGCGTTCTTGGTGCGCCCGGAGATCGTGTCCGGCCGGGGCGTCACGGCTTCGTCGGGCCGCGGCCGGTCGCGGAACGCCTCGCCGTAGACCACTGTCGAACTCAGGAACACCAGAGTCGCGCGGGTCCGCGCCACCGCCTCGGCGAGGTTGAGGGTGCCCAGCAGATCTGCCCGCCAGGCATAGGCCGGCGTCTCGCTCGACCGGGCGACCGATGCCAGGGCGGCGAGGTGGAACACGAACGTCGGGTCGAACGCCGCGACCGCCTCGGTGAGCCTGCCGGCATCGAACGGGTCGACGTCGAGGAACGTGACACCGTCGAGGGGCGGCTGAGGGCGGCGGTCGATGCCGAGGATGCGGCTGCCGGGGGGAAGGCCATGCCGCAGCGCCTCGAGCAGGCGGCGGCCGAGGAAATCGCCGGCTCCGGTGACGAGGACGCGCATGAACCCTGCCCTTCCCCGGCACCCGCCGGGATCGATCCGCCGCCTCTATACAGCGATCATCGGCAATGTGCGTGGGCGCGGTGCAATGCGACCCCGATCCGCAGCAGCCGATCTTCAGCGTTGCAGAGGTCGGGCGGAGGCGCCCCACGCCAACCTAACAGGCGCTTGCCGCGATACGCCTGCCGGAGCGCGGTACCGAGCGAAGGGATGCCCGACATCGCCCGGCCCGGAACAAAGGCGCGTGATCGATGCGATCCGACGCAGCACTGGTGTAGGGGTGGGTTATATTGCATTGCGGTGCACGCTTCGCGCCGTCCCTGGTGAACGAGCGTCCTGGTGATGGCTGCGTGAAGAGCCTCGACGACCTTGAGCGGGCGCCCTTCGGCGGCGGCGGGGCACCGGCGCCGCGGCCCGCACCGGCCCCAGTGCCCACGCCCGTACCAGCTCCAAAAAAGCCCATCCGCGATGCCCGGGTCGACGTGCTGCGCGGCTTGGCGCTGCTGACGATCTTCATCGACCATATCCCGCGCAACGCCCCGGCCCTGTTCACCCTGCACAATTTCGGCTTCTCGGACGCCGCCGAGATCTTCGTGCTGCTGGCCGGCTATTCGTCGATGGTGGCCTATGGCGGGTTGTTCGGCCGGGCGGGGGTGCGGGCGACCCTGATGCGCATCGCCCGGCGCTGCCTGCGGATCTACCTGTTCCAGGCCGGGCTGCTGCTGGCCACCCTGGTCATCGTCCGGATCTGGATGGACCTGACCGGGCTGACGCCGCGCTTCGGCGTCGCGCCGCTGATCCAGATGGGGCTGCTGCCGGGGCTCCTGCGCGGTCTCGCCCTCAACGCCTTGCCGAACTACCTCGACATCCTGCCGCTCTACATCCTGCTGCTCGCCCTGTTCCCAGCGGTCTATTTCGGGATGCGGCGCGGGGTGTGGGGCGTGCTGGCGCTGTCGGGAACGCTGTGGCTCGCCGCCAACGTCGATGCCACCCTGAACCTGCCCAACGCCGCCGCGGTGGATGACGGCTGGTACTTCAACCCGTTCGCCTGGCAGTTCCTGTTCGTGATCGGGGCGGCCCTGGCGATGGCGGTCCGGGCCGGGGACGGCCTGCTGCCCTGGCGCAGCTGGGCCGCCGCGCTGGCCTGGGCCTACCTGGCCTTCGGGCTGCTGCAGGGCGGCTCCTGGACCGCGTGGGGCCTGCCGGACCTCCGGCCGCTGGCGATGGGCGCCCCGGACAAGAGCCACGTCGCGCCGTTGCGCCTCCTGCACATCCTGGCCCTGACCTACCTGATCTTCAGCGCACCCGCCGTGCGGCGTCTGTCCGGATGGCGAGGCCTGCGCCTGATCGATGCCTGCGGCCGGCATTCCCTGGAGATCTTTGCCGCGGGCTGCCTGGCGGCACTGATCGGGCGGATCCTCTACCGCACCTTCGATACCGGATGGCCGCTGCAGATCGCGGTGAACCTTACAGGTCTCGCGCTGATGCTCGGCCTCGCCAAGCTCCTCGACGCCCGCGCCGTGGCCCCGAGCCGCTGAGCCGATCCTCGGAACGGACACGAGCCGAGAGCCGTTTCCGCCCCCCGTGTATCGCGCGCTGGAGTCATTGGAAAAAATGCCGCGGATGCGCCGCAAGGGTGATCTTCCGGAGAAGGTGTGCGCCCAATGCGGCCGGCCGTTCGCCTGGCGCAAGAAGTGGGAGCGCGTCTGGGACGAGGTCCGCTACTGCTCCGATCGGTGCCGGAGCGATGCCAAGGCCGGACGGGCCCCGACGGACGCGAACCGTTGAACGTCAGGTGCGGTCGGCGCTCAGCAGCGCGGCCGGCGTGTCGATATCGAGGGCGGTCGCCGGATCGCCCGGGATCTCCAGGATATCGGACAGATCCCGGAGCAGAGGCCCGGCGCCGCGGTCGCCGGTGAGCCCGGCGATCGCGTCCGCCAGAACGCGCAGATTCAGGAGCACCGGGTTTCCGCGCCGGCCGTCCTGCACCGGGACGACGGCCGCCGGAGCCTTCGAAGCGTTTGCGAAGGCGGCGGCCAGGCGGTCGATATGGTCTTCGGCGATACGCGGCATGTCGCCCAGCACCACCACCGCCGCTTCGCAGGATTGCGGGAGGGCGGCCACGCCGGCGCGCAGAGAGGTGGACAGCCCGACGCGGAAATCCGGGTTCTCGACGAAGCCCAGATCGAGCCCCGCCAGCGCCGCCCGGACCGCCTCGGCATGGGCTCCGAGCACCACGACGACCGGGCGCGGCCGAGCGGCGAGCGCAGCCTCGGCGGCGTGGCGGACCAGCGGCTGGCCGTCGAGCAGCGCCAGCATCTTGGGTTCCGGGCCGAACCGGGTGCCGAGGCCCGCCGCCAGCAGGATCGTCCCGATCTCAGGCATCGGCATCCGCGGCCTCACCGCCGGCCCGGGGCTGCGGTCGGGAGACGATCTCCATCAGCAACCCGCCGACCCCGAGGGCGACGATGTCGGCTCGGGTCACGGCCAAATCCGCCAGCAGCCGGTGCAGGATCCAGTCAAAACCGTTCTCCTTGGGCGAGCGTGCGCAGCCCGGCGCCCCGATCACCGGCACGCCGGCCCGGCTGCCGATCAGGAGCAGGTTCCCGGGATCGACCGGCATGCCGAGATGCTCGACCCGGCCGCCGGCCGCCGCGATGCCGGCCGGGATCACGTCGCGCCGGTCGGCGATGGCCGAGGCGCCGAACACAACCACCAGATCCGCCCCGGCGCGGTCGATCGCCTCCACGAGCGCCGCCGCCACAGAATCGGCCGCGTGCGCCACGCGATCCTCAAGAATAATCTCGGCGCCCGTCGGGGCGAGGCGCTCGGCCAGGACCCCGAGGGTCTTTTCGATGGTGGCCTCCTTGAGGCTCGGGAGGCGGGTCGAGATCACGGCGACGCGCCGGCGGCGATAGGGTGCCACCGCCAGGGCGCCGGCCGTATCCGCCGTACAAGCCTGGGCCAGCACGGTGCCCGGCACGGCGTAGGGGATGATCTTCACGGTGGCGACCATCTCGCCCTCGACCACCGGCTTGAACGGCGGCAGCGTCGCCACCGTCACCGCCTCGTCGACGGCGTTGACCGCGTCGATCCGGGCCGGCGCCAGGGTCAGGACCCCGGCGGTCTCGGCGAACAGGTTGCAGCGGCCGGTGAACGGCGCTTCCGCGCGCAGGTTTTCCCCACACAGATGCGCGGCGAGCCGGGCCGCGGCTTCATCCTCGCCGACATCGCCGGGTTCGAGGGCGGCCGCCACGATCTCGGAGAGCCCGACCCTGGCCAGGCCGGCGGCCGCATCCTCGGGAATCAGCGCACCCTTGCGCAGGGTGATACCGTCGCGCCGGACCGTGTGGGCGCTGATCAGGCCGGCCGCCTCGGCGACCGGCACGGGGCCGAACCTCACGCGACCTCCGGGCGGGGAACCCGGCGGAGCGCCGCCACGATCTCGGCCAGCACGGCCAGCGCGATCTCGGCCGGGCTGACGGCCCCGATGGCGAGCCCGATCGGCGCGTGGATCCGGCCGATCTGTTCCGGCGAGAACCCGGATTCCGCCAGCCGGGCAGTCCGGGCCGCATGCGTCTTCCGCGAGCCCAGGGCGCCGATGTAAAAGCACTCGGCCGTGAGCGCAGCCTTCAGCGCCGGGTCGTCGATCTTGGGATCGTGGGTCAGGGCGGCGAGCGCGCAGTAGCGGTCGAGGGCGGGCACGTGGCTGCCGAGGGCGGCGTCGGGCCATTCGGCCACGAGCTCGACGCCCGGGAAGCGCTCGGGGCTGGCAAAGGCCGTGCGCGGATCGATCACGGTCAGCGCGAGATCGAGCCCCGCCACCATGGGCGCCATCGCCTGCGAGATGTGGACGGCGCCGACCACCACGAGGCGGACCGGCGGGACCTGAACGGTCAGAAAGGTCTGGCGGCCGTCGAGCTCGACGAGGCCGCTCTTGCCCGAAGCCAGAAGCTTGCCCAGCACCGCCGCCAGGGGGTCGGCGGCGATCTCGGCCTCGCGGACGAGGCGCTGCGTCCCGTCGGCCAGGTCGGTGACCAGGATCGTCGCCCGGCGCGCGGCGCGCTCGGCGTTCAGGACCTCCAGGGTCTCGGTGCGCATCAGTCGACCCGCTCGACGAAGACCCGGATCCGGCCGCCGCAGGACAGCCCGGCCCGCCACGCGGTCTCGTCGGCGACGCCGAATTCGAGGATGCGAGGCGCTCCGGCCTCAATCACCTCGATCGCCTCGGTGATCACCGATCCCTCGACGCAGCCGCCCGAGACGGACCCCAAAAAATTGCCCTCGTCATCGACCACGAGATGGC
This sequence comes from Methylobacterium sp. J-072, assembly GCF_022829425.1. Classification (NCBI taxonomy): domain Bacteria; kingdom Pseudomonadati; phylum Pseudomonadota; class Alphaproteobacteria; order Hyphomicrobiales; family Methylobacteriaceae; genus Methylobacterium; species Methylobacterium sp. J-072. Next base: position 9,289 of record NZ_JAKSYK010000185.1, read on the forward strand.
TGCCCACGGGTCGCGGCGCCGAGCCCCAGGTCTCGATCACGGTGGCGAGCGCCACGGCGCGCCCGTCCCGCCGCCAGGAGGAGGCGGCGGCGAGGATGTCTGTATCGGTGCTGAGCATGGCCCTCGAGACCTCGGCCGGCGGGTGCCCCCCGCCTGTCTCAGGTATGGCCCGCGCGCCGTGGTGCAAGGCGCGGAGGCGTCGATCCGCGGTTGCCTTGGCCGATCGCGGTGCGGGTGCGATAACGGATCAGCCCCCGCATCCGTCGCCCCCCATGTCCGCCCTCATGAAACGGACCCTACGCCGCCAGTTCCGCACCCGCCTCTGCGGCAGTGGACGTAAGAGTTCGTGAACGCCCCCGATCCCGGCCTAGCCCGCGCCCTGCGGACGGATCCGCCGCGGTCGCGCTCGGCGCCGCACCGGTTGTGGAAACGGGTCAGCCGCGCCATCGGGGATGCCCTGCCGAAGGGGCTCTACGCCCGGTCGCTGATCATCATCATCGCGCCGGTGGTCCTGCTCCAGTCGGTGATCGCCTACACGTTCATGGAGCGGCACTGGCAGCTCGTGACCAAGCGCCTGTCCGCGGCGGTGACCGCCGACGTCGCCGCCCTGATCGACATCTACGAGAGCTATCCGCAGGATCGGGACACCGAGACGCTGTCGCGCATCGCGGCCGAGCGACTGAACCTCGACCTCGACATCCTGAAGGGCGCCAAGCTCCCCGCTCAGGGGCCGCGGCCGTTCTTCTCGATCCTGGACGAGGCGCTCTCCGACGAGATCAAGCGCCAGATCCGCCGGCCGTTCTGGATCGACACGGTCGGCCGCTCGAACCTGATCGAGATCCGGGTGGCGATCCCCGATGGGGTGATGCGGATCACCGGCCGGCGCAGCCAGGCCTACGCGTCGAACTCGCACATCTTCCTGGTCTGGATGATCGGCTCGTCGCTGGTGCTGCTCGGCGTCGCGATCCTGTTCCTGCGCAACCAGATCAAGCCGATCCTGCGGCTCGCCGCGGTGGCGGAGGGGTTCGGCAAGGGCCGGGAGATCGAATTCCGGCCCCGGGGGGCCCGGGAGGTCCGCCAGGCCGGCCACGCCTTCATCGAGATGAAGCGGCGCATCGAGCGGGCCATGGAGCAGCGCACGACGATGCTCAACGGCGTGAGCCACGACCTGCGCACCATCCTCACCCGCTTCCGCCTGTCCCTGGCACTGGTCGAGCAGACCAGCGAGATCGAGGATCTCAGCCGGGACGTCGACGAGATGAGCCGGATGCTGGAGGGCTACCTGGCCTTCGCTCGCGGCGATTCCGCGGAGCCCGCGACCCCCACCGACATGCGGACCCTTCTGGAAGACTTGCGCAGCGACGTGGAGCGCCTGGGCGCCCATGTCTCGGAGGTGAATCTCGCAGGCGCCCCCGAGGTCACCGTGCGCCCGGGGGCGTTCCGGCGCTGCCTGTTCAATCTGGCGGCCAACGCTGCACGCTACGGCGAGACGGTGGCGATCTCCGGCCGGCTGGAGGCCCGCGCCTTCTACGTCTCGATCGACGATGACGGGCCGGGCATCCCGGCCGAGAGCCGCGAGGAGGTGTTCAAACCGTTCGTGCGCCTGGACGATTCCCGGCAGGATGCGGGCGGATCCGGGCTGGGGCTGGCCATCGCCCGGGACATCGCCCGGGCCCATGGCGGCGACATCGCCCTGTACGAGAGCCCGCTCGGTGGCCTGCGGGCGACGGTCCGGGTGCCGGCCTGAGGCCGGTCAGGCGTCGGCCGGCCCGCGCAGGCGCTGGATCTCGGCCTGGGTGTTGCGGATGAGATGGTCGATGCTCGCCGCGTCGAGGCCGGCGCGGCCGAGGCGCTCGCGCAGGGCCGCCTCGCCGTTCCAGGCGTAGCCCGCATCGTTCGGGAGATGGCGCTGCAGCAGCGAGCTGAAAACGCGCTCGCGCCGGTAGGCAGGATGCCGCAGCAGCCGGCCGATCTGGGCCGTCAACATATCAAGCGGCGATACATTTGACCTGTTGCCGTTCGACGAGACCGTTGATGGGCGCATACTGGCATCTCCTCCTGAAAAGCCAGTATCCAGCCAAATTCTTGCACTTCGGTGAGTGAGCGGATGATCCGGCGAAAAACTCCCGGCTCCGGGGTCCCAACCTTTGCCGCAGGGTGGTATGCAGGCGCGACGCCCATGAGCCGCGGCCAACCGCGCGCCGGATCCGAGTGCACACCATGAACCCGCTCGTCCCCCTGTTCATCCTCCTGTCCCTGCCGCTCGCGGCGATCGGCCTCGTGCTCTACACCGACACGGGCATCGAGCCGGCGCTGTTCTACGCCGCGGTGAAGACCTTCGTGATCCTGGGCGTGATCGCCGGGGCGATGTCGTTCGGCGCCATGAAGCTCTCCGAGCGCACCAAGCCCTAAAACCTTTCAGTCCCGCGGAGAGCGCGATGCTGCACGTCGTTCCGGCCTTCTCGCGCATCGGCGAGGAGAACGCGTTCGCGGTGCTCGCCCGCGCCCAGGCGCTCTCCGCCCAGGGGCGGGACGTGATTAACCTCGGCATCGGCCAGCCCGACATGCCGACGCCCGCCCACGTGGTCGAGGCCGGCATCAAGGCGCTGCGCGACGGGCACCACGGCTACACGCCGGCGGTGGGCATCCCGGGCTTGCGCGAGGCGGTGGCCCGCGACATCCATCGCCGCCACGCCGTCGAGGTCTCCCCGGATTCCGTGATGATCGTGCCGGGCGGCAAGGTCACCATGTTCATGGCGATCCTGATGTTCGGCGAGCCGGGCACCGAGATCCTGTATCCGGATCCCGGTTTCCCGATCTACCGCTCGATGATCGAGTTCACCGGGGCGACACCGGTGCCGGTGCCGATCCGCGAGGCCAACGGCTTCGCCTTCTCGGCGGCCGAGACCCTGGCGCTGATCACCCCCAGAACCCGCCTGCTGATCGTCAACTCACCCGCCAACCCGACCGGCGGCGTGACGCCCAAGTCCGAGATCGACGCCCTGGTGGCGGGCCTCGCCGACCACCCCGACGTAGCCGTGCTGTCGGACGAGATCTACGGCACGATGACGTATGACGGCGAGGCCCACCACTCGCTGCTGAAGTATCCCGAAATCCGCGACCGGCTGATCTATCTCGACGGCGCGTCCAAGACCTACGCGATGACCGGCTGGCGGCTCGGCTGGTCGGTCTGGCCCAAGCCCCTCTACGACGCGGCCCGGAAGCTCGCGGTCAACGCCCATTCCTGCGTGAACGCCTCGACCCAATGGGCCGGCATCGCGGCCCTCGACGGCAAGCAGGATTGCGTGGCCGAGATGGTCGCCGAGTTCGATCGCCGCCGGGCGATCGTGGTGGACGGCTTGAACGCCCTGCCGGGCGTGTCCTGCATCGCCCCGAAGGGCGCGTTCTACGCCTTCCCGAACATCTCGCAGACCGGCTGGAAGGCGAAGCCCCTGGCTGCCACCCTGCTGGAAGAGGCGGGCGTGGCGGTGATCGGCGGCCCGGATTTCGGTGTCCACGGCGAGGGCTATATCCGCCTGTCCTACGCAAACTCGGCCGAGAACATCCGCCGGGCGCTGGAGCGGATGGGTCAGTTTTTGACTGAGCGGAAGCCGGGCTGACCGCCGCGTCACGACCCCACCTCCAACCCCCTACCTCATCCTGAGGTGCTGCGCAGCAGCCTCGAAGGAGCCCTCCAGGGATCGCGCGGCAGGCTGGAGGGCTCCTTCGAGGCGCCCGCTTCGCGGCCGCACCTCAGGATGAGGGAGTGGTTTGGATGAGGGGGGGATTGGGAGGACGGGCCGGTTACGACGCCGGCTGTCCGATCAGGATTTTCCCGCCCGCTTCTCGATCCAGCCCGCCAGCCAGTCGGCGATGTCGAGGCTGTTCTTGTCCTGCATCAGCATGTGCGAATTGCCGTGGATGCCGATCTCCGGCAGCAGGATCAGCTCGGCCCGGCCGCCGGCCGCGTTGGCCGCGGCCACGAAACTGCGGCACTGCTTCAGCCGGGGCGCCCAGCGGGGCGAGGCATCGACGAAGTCGCCGAACAGGACCAGGATCGGCAGGTCCTTGTAGGGGGCGAGGTCGTCCTTGGCCGGATCGGGGCAGGCGGCGGGCTCGATCGCCACCAGCGCGCGGATGCCGGTGCGGTCGAGGGCGGCGGTCTGGAACGGGTAGATGCCCGATTGCGAGTGCGAGACCAGCACCGCGCCCTTCAGCCGCTTGGCCAGTTCCGAGAGGCCCGGCACGGTCGGGTTCGGCACCGGCAGGGCCGCGGACCAGTCGGCGACCATCTGCTTCCAGAACTCGCCCTGGGCCTCCAGGGGAAACTGCATGCCCGGAAACACCTTCGGGTATTCCGGCCCGAACCGGAAGATCGCCCAGGCCGGCTCGCGCCCGGCGGAGAAGACCGGCGGGAGCGAATCGGCCTCGGCCTTGCCCATCTTCACCGCGTCGATCTGGGCCGGGCTGATCGCCGAGCGCCCGCGCCAGGCCTGGTCGATCACGTAGGTCGGGAAGCCGCGGCGGACAAAGAACTCGTCCCAGCCCATGCGCCCGTCCGGGGTCGTCTCCCAGGTCTTGCCGGTGAGGCAGCAGCCGTGGATCAGCACCAGGGGCGGCCGCACCGGCTCCACGGGGATCTGATAGCGGACATAGACCTGATCGACCGTGATCGTCCCCGAGGGCGCATAGGCCGGCAGGGTCGAGAGCGTGTCGGACTGGATGTCACGACCGCCGACGAAGAAGCTGCCCTGACCGGCCAGCGTCAGGGGGCCGGGTCCCGGGTCGGCGGCACGGACGGGACCACCCAGGATCGTCAAGACCGCCAACATCGTGCAGGCGGCCCTCTCTATGCGCGACCGCGCGGACATCGACACTCCTGACACGTTGCGTCCCGGCCATCGCCGTTGCCGAAGAGATTAATCAGACTTGCGTGGGCAAGCCAACGCCGTGCTCGCTCGGAGCGAAGTGCGAAACGGTCATCAACTGTTTGATAGGACCGGCCTGAGAGCCGAAACGGCCCTGTGGCAGCCTCGCCGGGCCGGCATCATTCACCCGCACCGCACAGCACGCAGACAACCTGTCCGAAATTAATGTGACAGAAAAACACCCGTGGATCGTCTTGATTGTCAGGATAAACGCGGCACAATCCCACAGCCGCAAAGCATTATCGGCGGCTTTGCTCTGCTCGGCGCAACCGCAGGTATAATTTCAGCATGCGGTCTAGGACGCGGCGGGGCGCGGTCTAAACCGAACTCCTGACCCTCGTACGGGGAGCAGCACGATGTCTTACGCGACAATATCAATCACGCACGCGCAGGCGAGCCTACGGATCATTCGGGCTGGTGCGCCCGATCCTGCTGGATCTAAGCCGGACGAGGCTTCCGTCACGGCGCGCTCGCCGGATCCGCGCTCAGCGCTTAGCGTGTCGAGCGCGGCGGCGGACGCGATCTTCGCCCTGGTGCACGCGAAGAACGGCGCGACGGCCAACGCGGGGGCGGATGCCCCTCAGACGGGGATGACGGTCCGCGTCGAGACCGTGACCGAAACTGTAACCGTCAGGAGGCCGGTCGCGGAGCTCATGACAGGCTGGTGGGACTTCGAGCCGGATGTGCGCCGCTTCCTAGACGCCGCCTACAAGCGACTGGGCGAGAGCGCCGACACGCCGCGGTCGTTCGATGACTGGTACCACAAGGTCGGCCTCGACAGGCTGAACCAAGGAGCGTTGTGGGCGATCAGTAAGGACGCGTCCTCCTCTGACTCGGATCTGTTTACCGATGCGGAGATAGATGCGGCTCACAAGGCGCTCGAGGTTTGGAATCGTTCGGGCTGGCGGGATTCCGGGGGTATGCTGATGGGCGAGTCCTGGAAGGAGCATCAACCAGGCGTGGTATGGATTAAAGAAACTTCTACCCGCGCAAGTAGTGTTCATGTGTCTGTTGTTCAGCGAGCCTGAAGGGACCCTGATAGAAGCTTCGCGCGTCTGCAATTGTCGGATCAGCGCATCTGTTGACAGTATACCCCTGTGCGCGGCTTATCCCGCGCGCACGGGGTTTGTTTTGCGGAGAGGGCGCCCCTCCGGAGAGCCGGCCGGCGCGGATGACCATGCGGATCGCCCGTTCCAGCCGGTATCGGCCCCGCAGGACCGTGCTCCTGCGGGGCCGCGCCGCGGGTCAAACTTCCAGGCTGGTCAGACCGTAACCATCGTGCAGATTCACGGATGCGACCTGTATCCTGACATAGCCCTCCGGCGCCACCGTCACGATATAGCAATGACGCTGGTCGTCACTCCATGAGGGTCCGCTCGATCCGGTCCGTCGCCTCGCCGGGCACGTCGAGGGCTTCGGCGAGCATCTTCAGGAACTGGCGCTCCTGCAGCGTGTCCGGATCGATCGCCAGCCGGGCCGCCGTGTAGATCCGCGCCGCCGCCTCGGGCTCGTCCACCCGCTCGGCGATCTCGTCGATCTCGGCGGGGCTTTCCAGCTCGCGATCGAGCCAGGCCCGCCCGTCGGCATCGAGGCCGGCACTGGCCACCGCCGCGTCGAGGCGCTTGCGCTCGGCCGTGTCGACCATGCCGTCCGCGATGGTGGCGGCCACCATCGCCCGGAGCATCAGACGCGCCTCGTCCTCGTCGACCTTGGAGAAGTCCGGGCCACCCTGTTCCGGCGGCGCGGTCCCGCGCAGGGCCCGGTAGGCGAGCCCACCGATCAGCGCGAGACCGCCCAAAGCCGCGCTGGCAGCGATGCCGCCGCGCCGGGACCGCACCAGCGCATCCACGATTCGCCTGCTGTCCGCCATGTCCATCCTCCCGGGTTGATTCCGAATCGGTTCGGAAACCCCCGGGAGCCGGCCAAGTTCAGGCGTAAGTTTCAGGCGTCGGCTTCGTCGTCCTCGTCCGCCTCGTCGATATCGACCAGAAAGACGATGTCGGCTTCGTCCTCGTCCTCCTCGTCGGTCTCGCCGCCGGCATGGTGCTTGTCGTCGGTGAACTCGCCCTCGCCGTCATCCTCGGCGAGCGCGTCCTCAAAGATCTCGATCTCGTCCTCGGTGGCGGCCCGGATGATGAGGGGCGCGGTGCCGTTCCAGAGCGGCTTGCCCTCGCTCGTCATCGTCCGGATGTCTTCCTTGAAGCCTTCGCAGGTGAAGAGGTCCTTGGCGGACGCCTCGTCGCTGTTGATCACCGCCACGGCGGTGCCCTCGATCTCGAGCGTGAACATGGCCGGCATCCTTCTCGTAACCGTCCTTGGCGCGCCCGGTCAGCGGGATCGCGCGCGGGTGCGACGCACCGCCCCGGGGAGAAATGCCTAAGCTTACCCCGGCGGTCATGAGCGCCGCGCGCGGATGCTGTAGGGGTGAACCGGACGCCCGCCAAGCCCGTCTCGTCCGAGCCGCTTCGAAAGCGGTGGCGCGAATCCTGCCGGGCGGCGGCGATAATGAAACCGGACGGGAAGAAGGATCACCGCGGATGCGGATCAGGCTCGGCTGCGAGATGCGCTACGCCTTCCCCTATCCGGTCCCGATGGTGGTGATGCTCAACGTGCATCCCACCCGGGCTGACGCCCTCGAAGCGCCCGACACGCTCCGCACCGATCCGCCGGTGCCGGTGGAGCTCTATCGCGACGGCTTCGGCAACCTGTGCGGGCGGCTCACCGCGCCCGCGGGGGGCTTCACCATCGGCACCGACGCGGTGATCGGTGATGACGGGCGCCCGGACCCGGCCCATCCGGAGGCCGAGCAGCACGCCATCGAGGCGCTGCCCGCCGAGACGATCGTGTTCCTGCTGCCGAGCCGCTACTGCGAATCGGACCTGCTCGCGGACGAGGCCTGGCGCCTGTTCGGGCATATCGAACCGGGCTGGGGCCGGGTGCAGGCGGTCTGCGACTTCGTCCACGACCACATCGCGTTCGGCTACGAGTTCGCCCACGGCGACCGCACGGCCCAGGATGCCTATGCGGGCGGCCGCGGAGTCTGCCGGGACTTCACCCACCTGGCCGTGGCCTTCTGCCGCGCGCTCAACGTGCCGACACGCTACTGCACCGGCTATGTCAGCTTCATCGGCGAGCCCGAGCCGCACCCGGCCGGCGATTTCGCCGCCTGGATGGAGGTCTATCTCGGCGGGCGCTGGCACGTGTTCGACCCGCGCAACAACAGCCCGCGGATCGGCCGGGTGATGGTCGCCTATGGCCGCGACGCCGCCGACGTGCCGCTGACCCACACGTTCGGTCCCAATCCCCTGGTGGGCTTCCGGGTCTGGGCCGACCGGATCGACCATCTCGACGCCTCCGGCGACGCGCCAATCCTGCCGGAAGAACCGCTGCCGCCGCAGAGCATGGCGACCCGGATGGGGTGAGTTCTTGCGCCGAGGGCGGCGAAAGTCCCGGTTTCAAAAGGTCCGGGACCTTTTGCGGGTCCAGGGCGGAGCCCTGGTGTCCTCAGGGGCTCCGCCCCCAAACCCCGCCAAAGGGCACGCCCTTTCGAAACCCGTTCTTCTGGGCAGCCTATACCCCCGCCCCGCGGGCGATGGCACGCTTGACCACAGCCTGCACCTCCGGGTTCGAGAGGAACAGGTCGTGGTTGATCAGGCCGCCGCCGTAATCGGAGGCGTCGGCGACGCGCACGCCCAGGGCCTCCAGTTTGGCGCGATCGGCCGCGCCGGCCCGGACGCCGCCGGCGAGCGCGGCGGAGAGTTCGAGCGCCCGGTCGTTGGTCGAGGAGATCACGGTGATCTTCGAGACGTCGGGGCCGAGCCGGGCGACACCGTTCGAGAACAGGTCGAAGTCGATGTCGGGGGCGGCCAGCACCACCGCGCCGATGCGCGACATCGCCGCCTCGCCGGCCTCGGCGCGCAGCATGCGGATGGTCTCGAGGGTGAGCAGCGTGCCCATCGAATGCGCGACGATGTTGATGCGCCCGCCGCTCGCGCTCGCCGTGATGGCCTTCAGCAGATCCTCGAAGGCGTCCCGCGACCAGAGCGCGCTCTCGCGATCGTAATTGTAATCGAACGTGGCGGCCGCCGACGGCCAGGTGAACAGGCCCGAGACGCCCCGGAACCGGATGCCGTCCGACAGGCGCGCCGCGCTGACGGCGGCGGATTCGAACGATTCCCGGTAGCCGTGCACGTAGATCAGCACGTCGCGGCCCAAAGCCGCCTGCGCGAAGGCGTCCGCGGCGCCCGGGCCGGTCTCGGTCTTGGGCACGGCCCCGATGGTCCAGTCGCCGGTGATCACCGCCGAAACCTTGCCGAGGAGCGAGCGGTCCGGCGGCGACAGGCGCACCTCCGCGAAGCTCAGGCCGCGCCCGCGCTCGGAATTGAAATACGGCGGCCGGGGCGGCGTGCCCACGGGCTTGCGCGTCGTAGCCACGAGCAGCACCGGCATGACGTCCAGCGCCGATTGCTTCTCGGGCAGGGCGGAGGTGCCGAGGTCATCGGTGACGCAGGCGCCGAGGGATGGGGCTAGCCCCGCCGCCCCCGCGAGGGCGCCGATCCGGAGGAGTGCGCGGCGTGAGACGGTGTGGCTCGACATGATCCGGGTGCATTCGGGCGGGGCGCCAACCGTCGCGCAGGATCGTGACCATGGCGGGGCACGATCATGGGCCGAGCCTGTGGAGTACGGGTAATCAGCGGTTCGTGGTGCGGCGGACACAGGCGTGGGGCGTGGCGGCATGCCGAGCCAGCCCCACGCGGCGATACCCTCTCGACGGCAGCGCTTGGCGCCGCCATGAAGGATCCATGACGCCGTCCATCGACATCGAGAGCCTGCGCGAGCGCCTGCTGCGGGGCGACCGCGCCGCCCTGGCCCGGGCGATCACACTGGCGGAGTCGAAACGGCCCGATCACCGGGCGCTCGCCGCGTCGCTGATCGACTCGGTCCTGCCCGAGACCGGCAAGGCGATCCGGGTCGGCATCACCGGCGTGCCCGGCGTCGGCAAGTCCACCACCATCGACGCCCTGGGGTCGAACCTCACGGAGGCCGGCCACAAGGTTGCGGTGCTCGCCGTCGATCCGTCCTCGTCGCGCACCGGCGGCTCGATCCTCGGCGACAAGACCCGGATGGCCCGGCTCGCCCACGATCCCAAGGCGTTCATCCGCCCCTCCCCGTCCTCGGGCACGCTCGGCGGCGTCGCGGCCAAGACCCGCGAGACCATGCTGCTCTGCGAGGCGGCGGGCTTCGACGTGATCCTGGTGGAGACCGTGGGCGTCGGCCAGTCCGAGACCGCGGTGGCCGACCTCACCGATTTCTTCCTCGTGCTGATGCTGCCCGGGGCCGGCGACGAGCTCCAGGGGATCAAGAAGGGCATCCTCGAACTCGCCGACATGATCGCGGTCAACAAGGCCGATGCCGGCGAGGCCGAGCAGCGGGCCAACGCCGCCGCCTCCGAATACCGCGCCGCCCTGCACATCCTCACCCCCGCCTCGGCGACCTGGACGCCGCCGGTGGTGACGATCTCGGGCTTCCACAACCTGCGCCTCGATGCCCTCTGGGCGCGGATCGTCGATCACCGGGAAAAACTCACCGCCACCGGCGAGATCCAGGCCAAGCGCCGGGCGCAGGACGTGAAGTGGATGTGGGCGCTCGTCCACGAGCGGCTGCACCAGCGCCTTGTCGGCTCGCCGGAGGTCCGGCGCAGCACCGCCGAGGCCGAGGCCGGCGTCGCCCGGGGCGAGACCTCCCCGGCCGCGGGCGCGGCGGCCATCGCCGAGCTGATCGGGCTCTGAGGCTGCACCTCCGGCGTTCACCCTGATCCGCATCAGGCGGGCCGGATCGCAGAAAATCACCGTGGCGCGGTGCGCAAACACGGTCTCGCGCGTTCGGTGCACGACGAGGCATCCTGCGGCGCCTCCTCTCGTACCGGCGCCGCGCTCACGTCGAGGAGAGAGTCATGGTGGATACGGATCGGATTGTCGGCGGCGCCAAGGAAGCCCTCGGCAAGGCTCAGGGCACGGCCGGCGACTTCGTGGGCTCGAACCGGGACTCGGTGGAAGGCCGGGTCCGCGACGTTCAGGGCCAGGCCCAGAACGCCTACGGGCAGGTCAAGGACAAGGCCCGGGACCTCGCCGACAAGGCCAGCGACTATGCCGGCGACGCCTATGGACGGGCCGGCGACGTCGCGGGCGACGCCTACGAGCGGAGCGGTTCCTACCTGCGCGACGGCCGCGCCGCGGTCGGCGCCCGGGTCGAGGAGAACCCGCTGGTCGCGTTGCTGATCGCCGGCGCGGTCGGCTACGGCATCGCCCTGCTGTTCCACGGACGCCGCTGAACCCCATACGGCTCCGCCCTCACGGGGGCGGAGCCGCTTCGGCCTTACTGCGCGGTCCAGCCGCCATCCATGCTGATATTGGCACCCGTGATCTGGCTCGCCGCGTCGGAACACAGAAAGACCGCCAGCGCTGCCACCTGATCGACGGTGACGAATTCCTTGGTCGGCTGCGCCTTGAGCAGCACGTCCTCGATCACCTGCTCCTTGGTCAGGCCCCGGGCCTTCATGGTGTCGGGGATCTGCGCCTCGACCAGCGGCGTCCAGACATAGCCCGGCGAGATGCAGTTCACCGTAATCCGGTGCGGCGCCAGTTCCAGAGCGGCCGCCTTGCTCAGCCCGCTGATCCCGTGCTTGGCCGCGACGTAGGCCGACTTGAACGGTGAGGCCACCAGCGAATGCGCCGAGGCGGTGTTGATGATCCGCCCCCAGCCCCGGGCCTTCATGCCGGGGATCGCGGCATGCATCGCGTGGAACGCCGAGGACAGGTTGATCGCGATGATCTGCTCCCACTTCTCCGGCGGGAACTCCTCGATCGGCGAGACGAACTGGATGCCGGCGTTGTTGACCAGCACGTCGACGGCGCCGAACGCTTCTTCCGCCTCCCGCACCATCGCGGTGATCGCCTCGGGCTTACTCATGTCGGCGGCCGAGTAATGCGCTTTCACCCCGTGCTCGCGCTCGATCCCGGCGCGAATCTCCTCGATGGCCTGCGCATCCCCGAACCCGTTGAGCACCACGTTCGCCCCCTGCGCCGCGAGGGCGCGGGCGATGGCGAGGCCGATGCCGCTGGTGGATCCGGTGACGAGGGCGGTCTTGGACGTGAGGGTCATGGGGCCTCCTGAGCTTCGTCCCGAAGGGTGTTGACCAACGTTCGGGACCGGACGGTGCGCGAAAACCGGGGCTTTCAGGTCGTGATCCCGTACCTGCCTCAAGGCAGGCGCGAAATCGACCCTCCCGGGGCGCGCGCCGCCAAAGCCGGTATCGGTTCGGCCGCGCCGTCACCCGCCGCCGCCGCGGCACCCTGTGCCTGCGCGGGGAATGCCAGTTCCACCCGCAAGCCGGGTCCGTTGTCAGACAGCCGCAACGTCCCTCGATGCAACCGCACCACCGCGTTGACCAGGCTGAGTCCCAGTCCGAAGCCTGGCCGGGACCGCGCATCCTCCAGCCGCACGAACCGCCCGAGCACCCGGCCACGCTCGGCTTCCGGGATGCCCGGCCCATGGTCGGACACCGCAAGGCGGATGGTCTCGCCGACGCGCTCGGCCTCCACGGTGACCCGGGCCTCCGCCCCGCCGGCCCCGTATTTCAAGGCGTTGTCGATCAGGTTGGCGAGCGCCTGCCCGATCAGCTCGCGATTGCCCGCGATGATCAACCCGTCGCCGGCGCGCACGTCGAGCAGCAGCCCCTGATCCTCGGCCAAGGCCTCGTAGAGTTCCCCGACCTCTTGGACCGCAGCACCGAGATCCACCGGCGCCAGGATCTCCCGGGCATTCCCGGCTTCGAGCCGGGCGATCATCAGGAGGGCGTTGAACACCCGGATCAGCCCGTCGCTCTCCTCGATCACCGCCTCCAGAGCGGCACGCAGTTCCTCGGGCGAGGCGGCTTTGCGCAGGGCCTCGTCGGCGCGGTTGCGCAGGCGGGTGAGCGGCGTCTTCAGATCATGGGCGATGTTGTCGGAGACTTCGCGCATGCCGCGCATCAGTTCGCCGATCCGCTCCAGCATCAGGTTGAGGCTCGCGGCCAGCCGGTCCAGCTCGTCGCCGTTCCCCGCCACGTAGAGCCGTCCGTCGAGATCGCCGGCCATGATCGCCCGGGTGGTCTGGGTCATGGCGTCGACCCGGCGCAGGACCCGGCTCGCCGCCAGCCAGCCGCCGATCACACCGAGCAGCACCACCGCGGCGAGCGACGTGCCGAAGGCCCGGCCGATCACGGCGCGCAGCCGGTCGCGCTCCTCTGTGTCACGCCCGACCAAGAGCCGGAACCCGCCCGGCAGGGTGAAGACCCGCACGATCGCCCGATGGGGCTCGGTATCCGAATCGCTGCGTCCGTAGCGGGTCTCGCTCTGGCCCGGACTGGCCAGCACCGCAGCTGGGACGTAACCGACATTGCCGACCACGTGCTCGCCGCTCGCCGTGGTCACCAAGTAGAGGGAAGCGCCAGGCTCCCGGGAGCGGCGCTCGACCACGGTGATCAGCCGGCGCAGACCCCCGGCATTGTACTGCTCGGACAGGCCGTTGATCTCGGCATCGATGGTCGAGACGATCTGATCGTCCAGCACCGCGCGCGCGTTCCAGGCGACGTAGCCCAGCGCCAGGAACGCGCAGAGCGCGAAGATCGCCAGATAGGCGATCGACAGCTTGAACGCGGTCGTCCGGAACAGCTTCTGGACGCGCGCCCCGATGGTCTCGCGCGGGATCGGCTCGACCGAAAAGCCCGTGTTCACCCGGTGCTGCCTTCGTCGAAGCGCAGCACGTAGCCGGCGCCCCGAACGGTATGGATGATCGGCGACGCGAAGCCCTTGTCGAGCTTGCCGCGCAGGCGCGAGACATGAACGTCGATGACGTTGGTCTGCGGATCGAAGTGGTAGTCCCAGACATGCTCGAGCAGCATCGTCCGGGTCACCACCTGCCCGGCATGCCGCATCAGATATTCGAGCAGCCGGAATTCCCGCGGCTGGAGCACGATCTCCCGGCCGGCCCGGGTCACCCGATGGGACAGGCGGTCGAGTTCGAGATCGCCGACCCGATAGCGGGTCTCCTCCGCGGCACCTGAGCCGACCTGCCGCCGGGCCAGGGCCTCGGTCCGGGCGAGCAGCTCGGAGAACGCGTAGGGTTTCGGCAGGTAATCGTCGCCGCCGGCGCGCAGGCCCTTCACCCGGTCGTCGACCTGGCCCAAAGCCGATAGGATCAGCACCGGCGTGGTGACCGCCTGCTCGCGCAGGGAGCGGATCAGCGACAGCCCGTCGAGCTTCGGCAGCATCCGGTCGACGATCAGCACATCGTAGGCGCCCTCGCGGGCGAGCGCGTAGCCGTCCAAGCTATCATGGGCGCTGTCGGCGACGTGCCCGGTTTCGCGGAACGCCTTGACGAGATAGGCGGCCGCCTCCCGGTCGTCCTCAATGATGAGCAGTCGCATGGACCCAGTCCATAGCGCGGCTCGGGAAATGGGGGAACGCTGTTCTGTCACCACGGCCATCGCAAACACCCCTCCCCTCTCGGACGAACGAGCGGGCCGAGCCCGGGGGGCGGATCCCGGCCCGCTCCGAAGCCGAAGACCTCGGAGGGCACGAGGTCGGATGCGGGCTCCGGCCGCGCGAGCGGCCACGAGACGGTGCCAACATCCGAATTACCGGACGCTCGCGCCAGGATGACTTCGCGGTAAGAAAGCCGGCACAAAGCCAACGGCAAAAACGCGAACAGGCCGCCCCGTGAGGGGCGGCCTGTTCGCGTTCGCTGATCGTGATGAGGGAGTGTGTGTGTTTGCGATGTGCGGGTCTGGCGGCGACCGACTCTCCCGTGCCTTGAGACACAGTACCATGGGCGCTGGCGTGTTTAACGGCCGAGTTCGAGATGGGATCGGGTTCTGGGCACGCCGCTCAAGCCACCAGACCGG
>NZ_JAKSYK010000158.1:0-6153 GCF_022829425.1 Methylobacterium sp. J-072
GCGTCAACAGTTCGGATGCGGCGCGCGGGTCTGAAACTGATGGGACAGTGAGTGCCACTCGAACCACGCTTGTTGTGGGTTATTAGCGCTTGCGGTGGAAGGTTCTGAAGATTTTCGCGCTTGTGTTGTGACCAACGACAGCTGGGGCGATCTCGCGGTTGCGACTAAGACTAGCGCTAAGCGAGACGTCTGGGAGTCTGAATCCGAGCGCACGTCGAGAGCGATAGTATGGATCAAGTGACCAATCACTGATCCGTGTGTGGCGGAACGCCGGTTATCGTGAAGCTGTTTCAGGCGGCTTACAGGAGCATTCCATCATGAAGCTCACCCTCGCCGTTTCGTTGGTCGCGAGCAGCCTTTTCCTCGTCGCTCCCGCCAATGCGCAAGGGGCGACGAACACACCTAGCATGGTGCCCGGCGCGGCTGCGTCCGCACCGGCGATGAAGTCCCATGCACCCAAAGCGGCCCGCACGGCCAAGTCGAAAGAATGCTCGGCAGAGGCCGATAAGCAGGGTCTGCATGGCAAGACGCGCAAGGCCTTCCGAAACAAGTGCAAGCATGGGCAGACCTGAAGGCCCGCTGGGCACCCTGTGGCTTCAAGCTGGTCCGCTTGATGCGGCGAGCGTTGTGACAGACCCCCTACAACAAGCTCACGCGGACCAGTTCCTTGCCCCCCGTGGAGCATCGGCCGGGCATTTGCGTCAGGGTCGGTGCGGCGGGGGAACTGGACACCGCAAGCGCTGGCTCATGGCCCGGATCATCTTACGACCGAGCGCGTTGTTCGGCCTCTCACCAACGAGGTGATCGAGGCACCGCCGTTCGTGAACATCACAAAGCTCGGCACGCTCATGCCTTCGATCACGTCGCGGCTCGGGCTACTCCTACTGCTCAGGCTGCCCTGCGTGGCCGAGGCCGAAAACGCCCCCCTGAACGTGCCGATCTTGATGCAAGGGGCGATCGGTGAGGAAGCCTGTCCTGAGACGGCGAAGGTGATCGAGATCGGACAGGGCGCTGAGAGCTTCTTGCCGGTTTAGAGTGGGCCGGGCGAGGCTCGGTTCCGTGAGATTGGGCGCTTGCACGATGGCGACCCAGTCAAGGTCTGTGAGAAGCTCGGCCCATGGATCGGGGTCGTCTATGGCTCGGCGCTGCTGGGGTGCCAGACGACGATCCTCGTTCCTGTCGCGCAGAACAACACCGGCCCGTGCGAGCACGGCTGGGTGCTGACACGCTATGTCAGCCTGAGCAGAGAATAGGTTTGGCTAGGGGGCCATGTCATCGGCGGCAAGCCGCAGGGATACCGACGGGTATCGGTGACCTGGACCAAAACTTGAGCCTCTGAGCCAACCTCGAACCTACTAGAATTTCATGTCAAGGAATGATCTTTCAGTTGCACCGCACAAGCGAAATTTCATCGAAAAATACAATTTAAAATTTCTTTGTGCCGAGACTACTGCGTGCGGCTGACGCATACCCGTAATGCAGCGTTCCTGCCCAAATTGGTGCCGCCACACTCGCGACATGATCTGCGATGTTAACCAGACTTGGTCTTCTCGGGCCTCGCCAATATTTGTCAAAATTGTCTGACATTTTCTAGAAAAGCAACCGTAATACTCAGTTAATTCACCGATAATTTATCATTGCTTTCGCCTCTACTGAGAAGCAGCGCCATGTCGCATATCGCAATGTACCAAGATATTGAGGGTGTTTTTGCAGTGCGGCATGCTCCCGACATCGCAAACTTTGGTGGGGTGGTTGAACAGTCCCCGAGCCAGGGGATCGAAGCAGGCGATGCGGTCGCGGATGCTATGCTGCCGGAGACGCCGTTCGTCGCCCATGGGCTTCGGCTCGACTGGGCGGCCAAGCGCGGTCTGGACATCGGGGTCACTGCGACCGCGTTGTTCCTTCTGCTGCCGTTGATGCTGGTGATCGCCGCGCTGGTGTGGGCGGGGGACCGCAAGGCGCCGATCTTCCGCCACACCCGGCTGGGCCGTGACGGGCGCAGCTTCGGCTGCCTGAAGTTCCGCTCGATGGTCACGGACGGCGAGGCCGTGCTGGCCGCGCATCTAGCTGCTAGGCCGCGGGCCCGGGCCGAGTGGGCGGCCACGCACAAACTCAGCGACGATCCCCGCATCACGGCCATCGGCCAGGTGCTGCGCAAGACCTCGCTCGACGAGCTGCCCCAGCTCTGGAACGTGCTGCGCGGGGAGATGAGCCTGGTCGGGCCGCGCCCGATCGTCCAGGCCGAGGTTGCCCGCTACGGCCGGGCGTTCGCGACCTGCTTTGCGGTGCCGCCAGGGGTGACCGGGCTGTGGCAGGTCTCGGGTCGGTCCGACACCAGCTATGCCGAGCGTGTGGCGCTGGACCTGGACTACGCCAGCCACTGGAGCCTGCGTCGGGACATCGCGATCATGCTACGCACCGTCCCGGCCGTGCTCGCCCAGCGCGGCAGCAAGTAGCCACGCCTGTACTGAGGGAGCCAGAGCTATGCAGGACGACAACCCGCTCTGGTACGATTACGCCGAACCCGACGATGCACCCGGCCGAACGCTGCTCGTTATAGCTGGCTTGGTGTCCGTCTCGATGAATGTCGTCGCGGCCGCGATCCGGGTATGCCGGATGCCTGAGCGGCTCTGGCACACGACATCAACTCGATTGGCTCCAAATCGAAGGGTCCGGATAGAGCCGCTGTAAGCCGTGTCGCAGGAGATGCAAACTCGCGCGGCCTAAGCAGCGGTTTCGCCTACTTCTTCCTCAGAAGTCGGCGCAGTTTCACACATGCGCCAGAACTCGACACAGCCGACGGCGTAGGCGGCGAGGACAACGGCAGCCCAATGCATCATCGGGTTCCTTAACACAAACGGCCCGCCACTGTGCCGGAAAAACCTTGATACTTTACAACATCCTGAAGGTGTATCAGGACCTCTGCACCCACCGCGGTGCCCATCCCTCTGCGACCACCTGAAGAAGACTCGGTGTCAGGCGTAGGGACCACCGAACAGGTCGCCCATCGCCTTGCGTCGGAACAGCGTGCGCCGCCGCCGACGTTGGTGCTCTGGCCCGTCGTGGATCATGTGGCAGCGCTGGCAGAAGGCCGCGAGGTGGCCGAGAGCGTCGGCCAGCCCACCAGCATTCCGCTTACGCTTCCCCGAACACCGAGAGCGCTTGTAGGACACCGGCCAGTGGATCAGAGCTTACCCCGACGGGCTCATAGCGACCCGCAGCACCGGAAGCGGGCCGACCGACGCGTCTGATCACCTCCCGCTCGAAGGCGACGAAGCCCTCGATCCTACCTGTCGTATCACACAAGGGACGACAATCGATCTCGGCACGGTACTTGGTGCCATTCCCGCGGTAGTTGGTCAGGTAGCCGTGGAAGCGCTCGCCGGCCGCTAAGGCGCGATGAAAGACATCAAGCGTTTCCTCGCGTGTCTCCTTGCCTTGCATGAAGCGTGGGCTGCGCCCGATGATTTGGCCGAGGTCGCGTCCAACCAACCGCGAAAAGGCGGGATTGGCATAGAGGATGATCGGGCCAGGGGGATCGATCGTCACTTCCGTGACGACGATGCCGACCGCAGCATCGTGGCCAAAGGCCCGGATCAGTTCGAGCGCTGTCACGGGGCGAGAATGCGAATGGCTTGCAAGACGTGCGACCCTCATGAGCAACGCATGACGGTCAACTGCGTAAATGCCGTTCGGTTCACCGGCAGAGCAGGATGCAATGTTGTGAGGTATGCGATTAATTAATGTGAGCTTTACAATTAGTATTTGACGGCCTTTGTCGTTGACGGAGCGATTTTCAGTATTTCTAAAAAATTCAACCGTAACGCCACATCATCAATGGCAAAATATAGACGTAGAAGTTCTTCAGTTTCTTCATGGAATGATTTAAAATTCTTGGGAATTTGTGCGACCGAATGTGTCATTCGGAACGTCTCGACTGGCATGTTCAGAGATGATGCGATAGTTTTCAAGCGCTCAGCAGCTGCCGAAGAGACAGAGCCTTTGGGTTTAGGGCTAGTCTCGCCAAGGCATTGAGACGCAGCTTTGCAAGCCTTCCTGCCCATGATGCTCCTCGGCTATCGATCCTGCCGGCATCTGGCCCATAAGTCCCACTGGTTGCAAGCATAAACTAAATTGCAATCGACACGGGTGCATGGCCTCAGCTAAGCCTGATTGTGCGCGGCCGATGATGTCGGTCCTGAGGAGGCGCACTGGATGCCCAAGCGGACCGCCCCAAAGAACCTGGCCCGTCCTCAGGAATTGCGAACCAGCCTTGTCGCTTCGGGGGTCGTCGGCACTTGGGAGTGGGACCTTCTAAACCGCTGCGTGTACTATGATGAGGAAGCTGCGGCTCTGCACACGGGGGACCGTAGCCTCGCCGGCCATCCCGTGAGGGGGCACGCAGCGATCGCCAACGTCCATCCTGCAGATCGCGAGTGGATGATGCGCGACATGATCCTTGAGACGCTAAGCGGTGGCCTGTTTTTGACCGAGTATCGGGTTGTATGCCCGGACTTAGGCATACGCTGGCTCCTTTGCCGAGGTCGGATCTATCGTGGGGAAGATGGGCGACCCCTACGCTGTCGAGGCATCATGATCGACATCACTGAGAGCCGGGAGGCCGGTGACGCGGGTGAGGGGTATGTCGCCCGCCCTGCCGTGCACGAGGTGAACGCGATCATCCAAGCCGCAGACCGCTGTTTAGAGGCCCGTGAGGCGATCTTGCAGCACGGCTCGCCGCTCCTTCGGCAAAAGATGGATGAGTTGCTCTTGGCGATTGGTCAAGAACTCGCACTTTTGCAGGACGACGAGCGGCCCTCGAACCTGCATTGACGGAGATGATTAGCTCAGCTGATAGCCACAGATAGTAATACACTTTGCAGTCAGTTGCTAACCGCTGACCCATGTACTCCGCCGTTACTCCTTATCAGCGGCTGATGCAGGCACCCGGAGCGCTGACGATCATGCTCGGAACGATAGAAGCTTGTGCCTTGCCCTGTGCACCTAATCCGGGCCATCGCGGCCGTGCGGCCCTCGATCATGCTTCCAGTCTGCAAGAGAGTATTTAGCTCGACAGATGCGTCACTTTAGCCGATACATGCGGTCGTAAGTCGCGTTTACTAGCATAATTTTTTATGAAAACTAATTTGTGATGAGGAGTGTCCAATAAAAAAATGAAAGTATGCCGCAATGATCGAAGATATTCAGAATGTCGGCTCGAATTTGGCTGAGCTTACCGGCGAAATCGTCTCCGCTTACGTCACGAAGAATTCAGTCCCCGCCGTCGAGCTTCCGAAGCTGATCGAGAGCATCCACACGGCCCTCAATGCTCTGAAGCCGGGCGGCCGAGTGCCGGCGTCCGAGGTTGAGAAGCCGAGCGACGCCCAGATCCGCAAGTCGATCCGCCCCGACGGGATCGTCAGCTTCATCGACGGCAAGACCTACAAGACGCTCAAGCGTCACCTCACCAGCCGCGGCCTCGACCCGCGGGGCTACCGCGAGCAGTATGGCTTGCCGGCTGACTACCCGATGGTCGCCCCAAGCTATGCCGAAAAGCGGTCGGCTCTCGCGAAGGCGATTGGCCTTGGGCGCCCTAATGGTCAAGCCGAGCGTCAACTGAGGAAGCGGAAAGCAGCATGATCAGACAGGCCGGGACTGGCCGCCGCGATGCTGCAGCTCGCACGGCTCGACCGAGCCTATGATCACACGCTGCCGTGGTCTACCGTGAGCCTGCTTGCAGCGTCGGCCAGCGAGAGCATCAAATCCGTCGGACGCGATCTGCTTCCTCACCCGCAACGGCCTCGACGGCGGCGATAACATTCTCCAGCTCAGCAACCTGGCGCAGGGCGCTTCCGGCCGGCAGCCCATCGTGTTCGGCCATCGCCAGAATGAGCGTGCGCTGATGCGCCTTTAGGCGTTCGACGAGGGCGTTGAGCTTGTCGGACATCGGCGGGCTGTAGAGGCCCCGCAATAGCCTCGCAATGCTATCCGTCGCTCAGCCTCGGTGGCGCTCGCAGCGAAGCAACCCAGTGCGGCGGGCGTTCGCAGGCCGTAGCGGTTCCCTGGGTTGCTTCGCTGCGCTCGCAATGACGGCAAGGGAGGATTTAACCGGACGTCGCATCGGAGGCCGGCGGATGGCTCGGCACCAACGGC
>NZ_JAKSYK010000187.1:0-305 GCF_022829425.1 Methylobacterium sp. J-072
CGCCAAACGAGGAGCCCGTCGAAAATCTAAGTGGCCTGTGGGGGCCGGTTTCCAATCCCCACAAGCCACGAGACGCCCCCAGGCGTCAAGCGGGAACGCCAATTCCCGCGATGATGAGGCTTTGCCTTGTGGACCGGACGCGGCCAAGCGCCGCCGAAAAGGAAGCGCTTGGCCTAAAATGGACCAATCACAGCCGATGTCAACCCATTTTGGGCGCACAGTGGCCTAATTTAGATTTTTGAGGGTCAGATGCTCACGGGTGCGCAGATACGGATGGCGCGCGGCTACCTGAATTGGTCGGTCGC
>NZ_JAKSYK010000001.1:0-407 GCF_022829425.1 Methylobacterium sp. J-072
AATTCGGTATCTGGCATACCGAATTCCAGTCATGCCCAGAATGCATGACGTGACCGGCAACCGGAAAGCGACCCTGAATTTCGGTCTCGGCTTCACCTGCTTAGTGTGCGATGTGTCGAGTTAGGGGCGCTCGCAGAGGAAGCATGTTGCAACGCAATCGGTCTGTCAGAACGCGCGTTCGATGAACGATGCTCTTGGAGGCCGCCCAAAGCCTATCTGACCGCACGATCCCAATCTCTCCCCTCATCCTGAGGTGCTGCGCAGCAGACTCGAAGGAGCTCTCCACGCATCGCGCGGCTGGCTGGAGGGCTTCTTCGAGGCCTCCGCTTCGCTTCGTCGCCTCAGGATGAGGTCGAGAAAGGGAAAGACCGGTCAAACAGGCTAGCGGAAGGCAGACACCGTTCGAC
>NZ_JAKSYK010000005.1:0-304 GCF_022829425.1 Methylobacterium sp. J-072
GGCCGGGGACCTTGATGCGCCCGGGATAGGGCACCGGGATGGCGCCGTCGCGGCCGACCGGCTGCTCGGGGATGAGGGCGGATTTGGAGCCGGCGGCGAACCGGTCGGCGACCAGCGGTCCGGAGAACAGGCCGCCGGATCCGGGTTCCCAGACCGCGACCGAGACCATGTCGCCGATGCCGATCACCGGCTCGGTGGAGGGGCAGTGGTCGCCGAAGGAGGCGAGCAGGCTGTCCAGCGGGCGGCCGCGCAGGGCCTCGATCACGGAGGGGGTGACGTCGATGATCTCGTAGCGGGCGAGCGT
>NZ_JAKSYK010000026.1:0-71374 GCF_022829425.1 Methylobacterium sp. J-072
GGGCAAGTTGACGACCGCCTCCAGCCAGCTGCGCACCGATGCTTCGACCTTCGGTTCGAACCTGTCTGTGGTGCAGAACCGCCAGGACTTCAGCAAGAACCTGATCAACGTGCTCGACACGGGCGCGTCGAACCTGACGGCGGCGGATCTGAACCAGGAAGCTGCGAACTCGCAGGCCCTGTCGACCCGTCAGTCGCTGGGCATCTCGGCCCTCTCGCTGGCGAACCAGGCCCAGCAGGGCATCCTGCAGCTGCTGCGCTAAGCATCAGCCGCATCGAAGTCGGAACGGCCGGAGCCACGCCCCGGCCGTTTCCGTTTGCGCGTCCGGTTCAGTTTCCTTTGGACGGGGAGGCCCCCGCCCGCCGGAGCGCGTCCGCCAGGGCCCCGCCGCCGGCTGCCGGCGTCGGGTTGGATTGCATCCGGCGCGGGTCGGGCGACGGTTCGCTGGTGCGCCGCGCTTGTGATCCCGGCTCGATCGGATCGTCGAGCCGCATCGACAGGGCGATGCGCTTGCGCGGGACATCGACGCTCAGCACCAGGACCCGGATGACCTCGCCGGTCCGGACCACCTCGGCGGGTGAGGCGATGCGCCGGCGCGCCATCGCGGAGATGTGGACCAAGCCGTCCTGGTGGACGCCGATATCCACGAAGGCGCCGAACGCCGCGACGTTGGTGACCACGCCTTCGAGCTGCATGCCGGGCCGGAGATCGCCGATGGTCTCCACACCCTCCTGGAAGCTTGCCGTCTTGAAGGCCGGGCGCGGATCGCGGCCGGGCTTTTCCAGCTCGCTGATGATGTGGCGCACGGTCGGGGGGCCGAAGCGGTCGTCGGCGAAGGCTTCGGGCGAGAGCTGGCTCAAGGTCGCGCTATTGCCGAGCAGCACGCGGATGTCGCTCTTGGTCGCCTGCAGGATCCGGCGCACCACGGGATAGGATTCCGGGTGGACGCCGGAGGCGTCGAGCGGATCGTCGCCGCCCTGGATGCGCAGGAAGCCGGCGGCCAGCTCGAACGTTTTCGGGCCGAGACCCTGCACCTTCTTGAGGGCCGTCCGCGTCCGGAACGGACCGTTCGCGTCCCGGTGCGCCACGATCCGGTCGGCCATCGACGTGCCGAGGCCCGAGACCTGGGCCAGCAGGGCCGGGGAGGCGGTGTTCACGTCGACGCCCACCGCATTCACCGCATCCTCGACCACCGCCGAGAGCTGGCGCGACAGCTTCGTCTCGCTGACATCGTGCTGGTACTGCCCGACCCCGATCGATTTCGGGTCGATCTTCACCAGTTCGGCCAGCGGATCCTGGAGCCGGCGGGCGATCGAGGCGGCGCCGCGATGGGACACGTCGAGATCGGGCAGTTCCCGCGAGGCGATCTCCGAGGCCGAGTAGACCGAGGCGCCGGCCTCCGAGACCGTGACCTTTGCCAGCGTCAGGTCGGGATTGGCCGCCACGATCTCGGCGGCCAGCCGCTCGGTCTCCCGGGACGCGGTGCCGTTGCCGATGGCGATCAGCTCGACCCGGTGCTGGCGGCACAGCCGACCGAGGCTCGCCACCGCCTCCTTCCAGCGCCGCTGCGGCTCATGCGGGTAGGTGGTCTCCACCGCCACGATCCGGCCGGTCGCATCGGCCACCGCGACCTTCACGCCGTTCCGGTAGCCGGGATCGAGCCCCAGCGTCGCCCGCCCACCCGCGGGTGCGGCGAGCAGCAGGTCCTTGAGGTTGCCGGCAAAGACCTTCACGGCCTCGTCTTCGGCGCGCTCGAACAGGCGGGTGCGCAGATCCTGCTTGATCCCGGTCCGGATCTTGGTCCGCCAGGCGGTGCGCACGACGTCCAACAACCAGGCATCCCCCGGCCGTCCCCGGGCGGCGATGCGATGCCGGCTGCAGATCGCGGTCTCGAACGGGCCGGGCTTCCCGGGCTCCGAATCCTCGCCTTCGGCGGCGAGATCGACATCGAGCACACCTTCGCGTTCCCCGCGAAAGATCGCGAGGATCCGATGCGACGGCATCCGCTCCAGCCGCTCGCTCCATGCGAAGTAGTCCGAAAACTTCGCGCCCTCGGCGGCCTTGCCCTTGCGCATTTTCGACGCGAGCTGGCCGCTCCGCCAGAAATCCGCGCGCAGGCGGCCGACCAGGTCGGCATCCTCGGCGACATGCTCGATCAGGATCGCCTTGGCGCCCTCCAGGGCGGCCTCGGTGTCGGCGATGCCTTTCTCAGCGGACACGAACGGCGCCGCGGCGCGCTCGGGCGCGATCTCGGGCTTTGCCAGCAGGGCCTGGGCCAGGGGTTCGAGGCCGGCCTCCCGGGCGGTCTGGGCCTTCGAGCGGCGCTTGGGCCGGTAGGGCAGGTAGAGATCCTCCAGCCGCGCCTTGGTGTCGGCGGCGGCGAGGGCGGCGGCGAGCGCCGGCGTCAGTTTTCCCTGGGCGCGGATGCTCTCCACGATGGTGGCGCGGCGCTCGTTGAGGTCGCGCAGGTAGCCGAGCCGCTCGTCGAGCTTGCGCAACTGCGCGTCGTCGAGGCCGCCGGTGTTCTC
This sequence comes from Methylobacterium sp. J-072, assembly GCF_022829425.1. NCBI lineage: Bacteria > Pseudomonadati > Pseudomonadota > Alphaproteobacteria > Hyphomicrobiales > Methylobacteriaceae > Methylobacterium > Methylobacterium sp. J-072. Next base: position 2,529 of record NZ_JAKSYK010000026.1, read on the forward strand.
CTTGCGGTAGCGGGCGATGAACGGGACGGTGGCGCCGCCATCGAGCAACGCCACGGCAGCGGCGATCTGCGCCTCCCCGACCCCGAGTTCTTCGGCGATCAGCGCGTTCACGGATGTCATGCGGGCTCCGGCAGGCGAAGGGCGGGGCCCTGCCATAGCCCCCGCGCCGTCGGATGCAAGGCGCCCCGGAGAAGCCGGTCAGGCGTCGCCAATCCGCGCATCGGAGGCGGCCTTGACGGTCTGGGCGAAATCCAGAACGCGACGTCGCTGCGAAGAATCCGTGATCGACAGCATGAGCTGGAGTAATTCTTCGGCGTCCGCGAGGTACTTGGGGGCCGTTTCGCCGAAGAATGTTTCAGGCGCGCAGCCCAGCGTTTTGGCGAGGTTCTGGAGTGTTCGGCGCGACCGGTCGACCGAGGATCCGCTGCCGTACGCCATTGATTCGATCCGCTTCGTCGCCCGAGCAAGCGATGCCGCACAGACATCCGCCGACGAAGGGCAACAGGTGACGGGAGTGTAATCCGATCGAACCGAGCACCTGCGTGTGCAGGAATCGGGGTGACGATCGGATAGCGGGGCGCGGAGGCTGCAAAGCGATGCAAGACGCCCGCGTTGAGCGCCGGTGGATCGAACCCATTCCGGCTACCCCGGTCAAGGGATCCGGTGCGACATTCACGCGTGCGTACAGATTCAGACACTTAAGCGGCTGAGCGAGGCGGAAGCCCCTCAGACCCCAGATCCCCCGCCGGCATCGGTGGCCGTCATCACCTCGTCACCGGCGCGTGCTGAGTTTTTGGCGGCACGTTGTGAATCGGCGAGCAGCCCGTGCGCTTCGAGATTCGCGCCAGCAACAGGTCGCTGTGGTCCTGGGTCCTCGTGAACGAGACCGAGGAGACGGTGGTCGAGTCCCGGCGCGATTTTCCGTCCCAGGCGCAGGCGACGGCGGCGGCGATGGCGTTCGCGCAACTCGTCGCCAGGGCCGGGCGCAATCTCGCGGGCGTGCCGCGCGCCGGCGGATTTTTGTAAGGCTCCCGGCTCAGGTCCGGTGACGCAGCAAACCCATCACGCTCCAGCAGGCGATGAAGCAGCCGACCCCCATGGCGCCGAGGCAGCTGATGGTGCGCACCGGTTCGCCGCGGGCCAGCACGATGGCGATGGCGAGGGGCAGCAGCAGGAACGCGAGCAACAGGGTCATGGAGAGCTCCGTTTGGATCGGCCGACCCTAGGAGCCGTTGGTTAATCACTCCTGACGACGGCCGCCGGCCGGTCCGCCTCGGGCCGGTGACCTCTCGATCCGCGCTGTCCTCCATCCGGGTCCTGCGGCGATCACGAGGGCCAGCCGCCGGCTCACCCGACGCGATACTGGTCGTCGCTCACCGGTTCCAGCCACGTCACCGCTGTGCCGTCCAGGCGCTCCTGGATCGCGATGTGGCTCATCGCCGTCGTCGCGGTGGCGCCGTGCCAGTGCCTCTCCCCAGGCTCGAACCAGACCACGTCGCCGGCCGCGATGTCTTGGATCGGGCCGCCCTCCCGCTGCACCCAGCCGCGGCCGAAGGTGACGATCAGCGTCTGGCCGAGCGGGTGCGTGTGCCAATTGGTGCGCGCCCCCGGCTCGAAGGTCACATGGGCCCCCGCCACCCGGGCGGGATCCGGCGCGGAGAAGAGCGGGTCGATCCGGACGGTGCCGCTGAACCAGTCGGACGGGCCGGGCCCCGAGGGCTGCGATCCGCTGCGCTTGATCTCCATGGAATGTCTCCTTCGATCACCGTCAGGACCTGTTCAGAGCGACCAACCGCCATCGACCGAGATCGACGCGCCGGTGACGAAGGCGCCGAGGTCGGAACTCATCCACAGCACGGCCTCGGCAATTTCCTCGGGTTTGCCGAGCCGGCCGACCGGCTCCAGGTCGATCGCCTTTTGGATGTCGCCGCCGGTGAAACGGTCCATCATCGGCGTCTCGATATTGCCGGGCAGGATCGCGTTCACCCGGATGTTGGCCTTAGCGTAATCGAGCGCGGCCGATTTGGTGAGTCCGATGATGGCGTGTTTCGACGCCGCGTAGCTCGCGCCGCCGGCTACGCCCCGGATGCCCGCCCCCGACGCGGTGTTGACCACCACGCCGCCGCCCTGGCGCAGCATCTGGGTGATCTCGTGCTTCATGCACAGGAACGTCCCGCGCAGGTTGATGTCGAGGATGCGGTCCCAGTCCTCGAGGGTGATGTCCGCCACGGGGGCAGCGGTATTCTCGACCCCGGCATTGTTGAACGCGATGTCGATCCGGCTGAAGGTCTCGACGGTGCGCGCCACCGCGGCCTCGACCTGCTCCGGCAGCGCGACGTCGCAGGCGAGAACCAGAACGTCGGCGCCCGCTTCCCGGATCGCGTCCGCGGTCGGCCGGAGGGCGGCTTCGGTCCGGTCGAGGATGGCGACGCGGGCGCCCTCCCGGGCGAAGGCGATGGCCGTCGCCCGTCCGATGCCGCTGGCGGCCCCGGTAATGAAGGCGGTTTTGCCGGGAAAGCGGTTGGCGTTGGACATGGCCTGACCTCATCGGTTCTGAGCGGATCGTCGCGTCGGGACCGATGTAGCGGCGGCCGCAGGGGCCTGTGAGGACCCGGCGCCTCATTGCAGCGATGAGCAGAGCTCATCGTGCGCGGGCCGGTCGCCGTCCGCTACAGGCCGAGGGGACGCAACTCGCGGATGAGGGCGATCAGCAGGCGCAGGCCGGTCGGGAGCTGGCGCCGGCCCGGATAGTAGATGTGGAATCCCGCGCCCGCGGGAGACCAATCGTCCAGGACGGTCCGCAGGGCGCCGTCGCTGATTAGCGGCGCCACGCTGGGCTCCGGCAGGTAGGCGAGCCCCGCGCCCGCGCGGGCGAGGGCGACCACAAGCTCGGTGCTGTCGAGGGTCAGGGCGCCCGGCACATCGATCGCCACGGTCGCGTCGGCCGTCTCGAATTCCCAATGATAGATCTGGTCGTTGCCGAGGCGGATCCGCAGGCAGCGGTGGCTGCGCAGGTCGCCCGGCACCTTGGGCACGCCGACCGCCTCCAGATAGGCGGGCGCGCCCACGACGAACCAGCGGATGTCGGCGGACAGGCGCTGAGCGATCATGTCCTCCGGCACCGTGTCACCATAGCGGATCCCGGCATCGGCCCCGGCTTCGACCACGTCGATCAGGTGGTTCGACACGCGAATGTCGATCTCGACGTCCGGATAGCGGGCGAGGAAGATCGGCAGAACCGGGGCGAGCAGGAGGACGCTCGCATGTTCCAGGACGTTGAGCCGGATCCGGCCCGCCGGCGCACCGCGATGGCGGTTCAGTGCCTCGACCGCCGAGCCGATGGAGGCGAAGGGGGCATCCACCGCGGCGAACAGCTCCTCGCCGGCGGCGGTGAGCGTGACGCTCCGGTTCGTCCGGTTGAGCAGGCGGACCCCAAGCCGCGTCTCCAACCCCTTCAGGGCATGGCTCAGCGCCGAAGCGCTGACGCCCAGTTCGAGACCGGCGCGCCGGAAGCTGCGATGCTTCGCGATCGCCAGGAAAGAGCCGACATCGGCCAGATTGGCACGGTTGTGCTGCACTGGGCGGTTGTGGCTTCGCGCAGGGCTCAGCGCAACCGTGGTGAGTGGTGTTCAACGTGGATGGAGGGCCGCGCTGGCGCGGTCGCCGATCGGAACACCAGGAAATCTTGCCGAATCCTGATCGGCGCCCCTCCCACCCAATCCCCTCATGCTGAGGCGGTGTCGCGCACCGACGCCCTCGAAGGAGCCCTCTGGGAATCGCGCGGCTGGCTGGAGGGCTCCTTCGAGGCCCAGCGATCTTCGATCGCCGGGCACTTCAGGATGAGGGGGCTGGGTTGCAACAACGCTGGACCCGACACGCGCCCGCGCCTGAACCCTCACCCCCTCGGCGGCGCCGCCCTAATCCAACCGCACCAGCCGGTCGAGGAGCGCGCGGTCGTGCAGCAGCGCCATGCGCTCCTTGGGCGAGAGCCAGGCCCGGGCCTCGGCCACGGTCTCGGCTTCGCAGATCTTGGCGGTGGCCAGCGTCTGGTCCGGGTCGATGGCGCCGCGGGGGCGGGACAGGCCGGCGGGCAACATGGTCGCGTGGGCTTCGGCCAGCGCGGGGTCGGCGTGGAGGGCCGCCAGGGCATCGGCCTCGTCGAGGCCCTGGGCGGCGTTGCGGGCGGCCAGGGCGCCGGCCCGGACGGCGATCTCCGGCGGCGACGCCTCCTCGGGGGTGGCGAGCAGGAGGCGGCGCTTGAGGGCAAGGCCGAGGCCGAGCTGGCCGCTCGCCCAGGAGATCGGGATCGCCAGCACGAGGCCCACGATCGTCGGGCTCATCCACAGGAACAGCGAGGTCGCGAGCGCGAAGGCCGCGATCCCGGCGACGAGGCCGAGGACCATGTGCCAGCGGTGCCGGGCGACGATGTCGCGCATCGGGATCGAGCCGTCGTCCCGGCGCTGCGGGTTCCAGCCGGTGTCGCGCCCGAGCAGGATGCCCATCACCGAGCCGGACTGGATCACCATCGCCACCGGGGCGACCAGGGCCGAGAGCAGGATCTCGACCAGGCTCGACAGGACCAGCCGGCCGGCGCCGCCGCAGGCCCGGCGCACCGGCCCGTCGAGGAGGGCCAGGATCAGGCCGAGGAATTTCGGGGCCAGCAGCACCGCCATGGTCAGGCCGAACAGCTGGAGCGCGCGGACCGGGTCGAACCGCGGGAAGACCGGCGAGAACCCGGCGCCGCCGAAATAATCCGGCCGCTCGGTGGCGGTCTGGAGGACCAGCAGGATACCGACCACGAGTTGGCACAGCCAGAGCGGAGAGGCGAGGTAGCCGGCGATGCCGGTGGCGAAATGCTGGCGGGTCGCCGGGTGCAGGCCGGCGGCGCCGATCACCCTTGCATGCTGGAGGTTGCCCTGCGCCCAGCGCCGGTCGCGCACCGCCACGTCGATCAGGGAAGGCGGGCTCTCCTCGTAGGAACCCGGCAGCCGGTGCAGCATGTAGACCGCCCAGCCGGCCCGGCGGATCAGCGCCGCCTCGACAAAGTCATGGGACAGGATGTGGCCGCCGAAGGGCGGCTTACCGGGCAGGTCCGGCAGGCCGCAGGATTGCGCGAAGGCGCGGGTGCGGATGATAGCGTTGTGGCCCCAGTAATTGCCGTCGCGGCCCGACCAGGCCGACAGCCCGGCGGCGATCACCGGCCCGTAGATTCGGGCGGCGAATTGCTGGAGGCGGGCGAACAGGGTGTTGCGGTTGATGATCAGCGGCAGGGTCTGGATGATGCCGGCATCCGGGTCGGCCTCCATGGCGGCGGCGAGCGCGACGATCGCCGCGCCGCTCATCAGGCTGTCGGCGTCGAGCACCAGCATGTGGTCGTAATGGCCGCCCCAGCGGGTGACGAAATCGCCGATATTGCCGGCCTTGCGGTGATGGTTCTTGGGCCGGTGGCGGTAGTAGAGCCGGGCGCCGAGGCCGAGGCGGCGGCGCAGGTCGAGGAAGGCGCGCTCCTCGGCGATCCAGGCATCGGCTTGCGTCGAATCCGAGAGCACGAACCAGTCGAAATGGTCGCCGAGCCCGGTGGCCTCCACGGCTTCGCGCATGGCCTCGACGCCCGCGAAGGTCCGGGCGGTGGCCTCGTTGTAGACCGGCATCAGCACGGCGGTACGGGTGTGGAGCGTGGCCGGGACCGGGTTCGGGCGCGGCCGGCGCAGTAGCATCGCGAAGCCGAGCAGGCCGCTGGTGAAGGCCAGCGCGATCCACGAGAAGGTCAGGCAGAACAGCACCACCAGGACGAGCTGGAGGGCGGTCGGGCTGCCGGAGACCGACACGGTCTCGACCATCTGCCAGCCGCCGTAGCCGGTGAGCGCCAGGGCGCCGCCGAATACGAACAGCCGGGCCGCCCAGGGCGATCGGTTCTTGCGCGTCGGCTGGTGGGCGGCGGCGCGATCCCAGGACCCGAGATCCTGCACCGGCATTGCCAGGGGTGCTTCGGGCGGCATCGCGGCGGTATTCTCGGAACGCGCGGGGCCGGCATCCTGGCGGGATGCGGGCGGCGGCAACGTCGTGGTCTCGTCCAGGTGCACGGCGGGGTGTGATCCTCGGGGTGATCGGCGAAAGAAAATTACGGCGTCCAGCGGAACAGCCAGGTCTCGCTGGCCCTTTCCTGGCCGCGCCGGAGGCCCAGACGCAATTCGCTCGCCCGCTCGCTGCCGGGATCGAGCTCGAACAGCACCCGCAGGGTGCGGCGCTCGGGGTAGTGGAAGCGGTCCTGCCGGGTGATCGTGCCGGTCGAAGCGGTGAGCGCGATCTCGATCTCGTCGGGCCGGGCCAGCCCGTCGCCCTCGAAATCGACCGCGAACAGACGCCGGTTGCCGGAGCTGCCGCGGCCGGCGCGGCTATCCTTCACCCGGGCGAGTTCCGCGGGCAGCGGATCGGGCCAGCCCTTGGACCAGTGCTGGCGGCAGAGGAAGCGCATCTCGCCGCCCTTGGCGAGCTTCGCCTTCGGGCGCCAATAGGCAAAGACGTTCTCGTTCAGCTCGGAATCACTGGGGATCTCGAGGAGCGTCACCGCGCCCTCGCTCCAATCGTCCTGCGGCTCGATCCACAGGGACGGGCGCTGCTCCCAGTGCCGCCGGTCGTCCTCGAAATCGGCGTAGGCGCGGGCGCGCTGCATCAGGCCGAACCCCTTCGGCCCCCGGTCGAGGAAAGCCGAGACCTGCAGCGCTTCCGGGTTGTGTACCGGGCGCCAGATCGGCTCGCCGTAGCCGTTGCGGATCGCCAACCCCTCCACCGAGAAGGCAGCGGCGCGCAGATCGTCGACCTTCTGCCGGTCGAGGGGGCCGAACAGGTAGCTGCCCTGCATGCCGCCGAGCCCGATATGGTCAAGCTCGGCCCGGGCGAACACGGTGCCGTCGATCCCGGCCACGGAGGCTTCCTTGCCCGGCGTCAGCGTCAGCCGGAACGCGGCGGCGGCGGATTCCGACTCCACCAGCGCGTGGACGGTGATCGGCTGCCCGGGCGCGGGGGCCTCGATGAACAGGGCCCGGAACAGCGGGAATTCCTCGCCCCGGGAATCGGCCGGCCGCAAGGCCAGCGCCCGGGCGTTGATGCCGAAATCCTGCCCCTCGGCCACCAGGCGGAAGAACGAGGCGCCCTGGAACAGCGCGAAGTTCGACGGTTCGCCGCCGTCGCCGAACCGGGCGCGCAGGCGGAAACCCGAGAAGGCGGTGTCGGCGCTCAGGTCCGGTAGGGCGATGTTGGCGGCGATCAGGCTGTCCTTGTCGTAGGGCACGGGCTGGACTAGCCCGTTCTCCACCACGAACAGCGAGACCGGCGTGTCGAAGATCGAACCGCGCAGCAGCGGCTCGATCGCGTAGCCGAAATCGCGGTCGGTCCAGATGGCGCGGCCGGGCACCGGGTGGATTGCCTCGTAGGCATCCCGGGACAGGCCCTTCAGCACCGCCGGCACGTCGTCGGTCCTGGGCGCGACGTAGGCGGCCGCGGCCCGGGCGCGGGCGATGTCGATCAGGGTGTTGGCCTCGAACGGCGCACCGGCACCGGGCAGGGTGGTCGCCGGGTTGGCGCCCTGATCCGCCGCGGCCGCTCCCGGACTCGCCGGCAGAAAACTCGCGGCGGTGCCCACGGCCCCGGCCAATACGGCGCGGCGGGTGGGAGCGGCGGCGAATCCGTCGGCGGTGGTCATGCAGGCCTGCGTCTCAAGTGGCGGAACGGTGCCTGTATACCGGGAGGCCGGCTGAACCCAGGGTTAAGCGCCGGTTCGGACGGAACGGGCGCGCCTCCGTTGACTTAGCGCAAGCCGGCTCTCTAATTCCGGGGACTGAATCGCACGGGGGAGGCAGCATGGGATCGTTGCGGGTCACGGGCCACGGCGTGGATCTCGGAGAGAGTCTGCGCGGCCGTATCGACGAGCGGATGTCCGCCACGCTCGACAAATACCTCGACTCGCACATGAACGATTCCTGCACCGGCCACGTCACGCTCAGGCGCGACGGAACCGCGTACCGGACGGGTTGCGTGCTCCATCTGGCATCAGGTCTGACCATCGAGGCGGTGGGCGTGTCCCACGATGCCCGGTCGAGCTTCGAGCAGACCGCCGACAAGCTCGAGACGCGCCTGCGTCGCTACAAGCATCGGTTGAAGCAGCATGCCAGCGGCCCGAGCGAATCCGCGGCGATCGAGGCCGCCTACGCGGTGTTCGCATCACCCGAGGAGGCGAACGACGACGAGCCGGAGGACGGCGACGCCCACCCGCCGATCGTCGCCGAAAGCACCAAGACCCTGCAACGCCGCACCATCGGCGAGGCGGTCACGGCCCTCGATATGACGGGATCCCCAGTGGTTGTGTTCGTCCACGCTGGCACCGGACGCGTCAACGTCGTATACCGGCGCAGCGACGGTGCGATCGGCTGGGTGGACCCGCCGGGCGCCGTCGACTGACGCGTGTGGACCGTGGGAACGGAGCCGGAACCGGCCCGTTCTTCGGCCCATTGATAGTCGGGGGCGTGGTGCGAGACGCCTCTGCGACGAGGCCCGTTCCGACGCGGACGGGTGACGGGGCAACGGTCGATCGATGCCAATTCTGGAATTCCTCGACCCCGAATCGGTCGTGTCGTCCCTGCGTGCGCGCGCCAAGAAGCAGGTGCTTCAGGAACTCGCGGCGCAGGCGGTGCGTCGGTTGCCGGCACTCGAGGAGCGGCCCGTCTTCGACACGCTGCTCCAGCGCGAGCGCCTCGGCTCGACCGGGATCGGCGAGGGCGTTGCGATCCCGCACGGCAAGCTGCCCGGTCTCGACCGGCTGTTCGGCCTGTTCGCGCGGTTCGACCGGCCGGTGGATTTCGAGGCCCTGGACGGGCAGCCCGTGGACGTTGCCTTCCTGTTGCTCGCTCCCGAGGGGGCGGGGGCCGATCACCTCAAGGCCCTGGCCCAGGTCGCCCGGGTCCTGCGCGAGCCCGGCATGCTCAACCACATCCGCGCCGCCCGCGATTCCAGCGCCCTCTACGCGCTCCTGACCCGCTCGACGGCGCCGCAGGCTGCCTGATGCCGCTGCCCCGTCTCGCTGCGACCCTGGTGATCCTCGCGGGTTTTTCCCACGTCGCCCAGGCACAGGGTGAAGCCACCTGCGGCCGCGACGTCCTGGTGGCGCAGTCGATGCAGCGCCAGGCCCTGGAACAGCTGGAACAGGCGGACGGCGACGACGTCCAGAATTGCCGCGTCTGGCGCCGTCACGTCGACACGATGCGCCGGGTCGCGAGCGTCTACGGCCGCTGCCTCTCGGGCTCGGAGCGCGCCCAGCGGCTCGCTCAGGTGCAGGGCTCCGACCGGGAGTTTTCCGCGACGATCAAGGCGCGCTGCGGCGGGCGGTGACAAACCGTTCGATCGCGTTCCGATCGTTGAGCGACGCTTCGGATCGACCGGTCTTCCATCCAACCCCCTCATCCTGAGGCGGCGGAGCGCAGCGCAGCCCTCGAAGGAGCCCTCCAGTACCCTCCCGATCCCTGGAGGGCTCCTTCGAGGCTTCCACTTCGGGAAGCACCTCAGGATGAGGGGGGTGGATGGGAAAGCCGGGGGTCCAGAAACTCGGCCTTCCAGCGCCCAGAAAAATCAATCGATCCCGCGCATCATCAGCGGCTCGGCGACCATCTTCACCGGCTTGCCGCGGCCGATCAGGATTGCCGCCCGGGAACGCTCCGGATCGTCCTCGAAGCGCGTGCGCACCCAGCTCGCCAGGAATTTCACGTATTCCGAGGCCAGGAGCTTGGCCGTGGGCGGGCTCTGCCACCAGTGGTCGGCATCGAGGCCCTCGGTGACGACCGGATGCGGCAGAACGCGGTCGCTGTCCTGCAGGGCATGGTCCAGCTCGATCAGCGTCCGCGGCATGTGGTAGTTCGAGGTCACCACCGCGACGGTGCTGAAGCGGTGCGCCCGCATCCAGCGCCGGGTCTCGATGGCGTTGCCGATGGTGTTGCGCGCCCGGTAATCGAGATCGACGCAGCAGGCGATCAGGGCGCGCTGGGACGGGTTGAGCCGGGCGATCTCGTCGCGGCTGGTGCGCTCGTTGACGCCGGTGATGAGCAGGCGCCGCCCGTAGCCGCCGGCCAGGAGGTCGATCGCGTCGCCGATCCGCTGCGCGCCGCCGGTGAGGGCGACGATGCCGTCGGCCCGGTCGGCCGGGCTGCGCTCGTGCCGGGCGAGGGCGCCGACGAAGACGAGGAAGCCCGCGAACAGCGCGAGGGCGCCGAGGCCGGCGCCGAGGCTGCAGACCCACAGGGCGCGCCGGCCCCGGGGAAGCGGGTGTGCCGGCGCAGCGAGGCGGCGCGGCGGAAACCGCTCGTTCCAGGCCCAGCCGATCGCGTCGGTCGGGCAGGGGGCCGGTGCGCGTTGCATCCGCGTGGTCATCCTCCGGAGGATCGGCGCCGAATGCGGCGGCCCGGAGGCAGCCGTATCGGCCTCACCCACACCGCCGCGATAACCTTTCCCGATCGTTAACGTTTGGCCCGGACGCCCTGTTTCCCCTGAATGCCCCTACCGTTACGGGTTCAGGACAGGAACCGCCGCACGGTGATCCGTGAGACCACACCGGTGACCAGCGACGCGATCACGCCGATCAGGATGATGCTGGCATAGCCGCGCAGCCCGACCTGGACGGCGCCGAACAAGGCCTCGACCTCCTGGCCGGCCGGTCCCGAGCGGGCCGCCCGGGCGAGCAGGCCGGCGATGGCGAAAGCGAGGATCGCCAGCCCGGCCCCGATCGCACCGCCGCGCAGGCCGAGCCCGAAGAATCGGCGCTGGAACGCCCGGGCGATGTAGTCGTCGTCAGCGCCGACGAAATGGAGCACCTCCACCACCTCGCGGTTGCCCGCCATGGCGCCGCGCGTGGCGAAGGTCACCGCCAACCCGGTGGCGACCAGAACCAGCACCACCATGCCGATGCCGATGCCCACGAAGGCGTTGGCTGCGGTCGAGAGCCGCTGGAGCCAGAGCGCGTGGTCGTCGAGGCTCGCCACGCCGGGGAGCGCCTCGGTGAGGCGGGTGCGCAGACGCTTCAGGTCCGCGCTCCGGTTGTCGGCGAGCTTGAGGGCGATCAGGCGCGGCACCGGCAGGTCCGATAGGTCGAGGCCGCTGCCGAGCCAGGGCTCCAGCAGTCGCTCGGCCTCCGCCTTGGAGAAGACCCGCGCCTCGGCGATCCCCGGCTCGGACTTGGCGATCGTCTCGGCCCGGGCCACGTCGGCATCGACGTCCCGGCCGGGGCCGGGCCGGACCTGGATCGTCACCTCCTGAGCGACGTCGCCCTGCCATTGCCCGGCATTGGTGGCGACGATCTCGGCGGCGCCCGCGCACAGCCCCGCCAGGAAGGTCAGGATCGCGATGACCGCCGCGAGCGAGCGTCCGGCCGCGGTGTCGGTGGGGACCAGGGCGGCGTTGCGGCGCAAATTCGTCGGCAGGCTCGGATCCGCGGGGCCGGACGGTGACTCGGCCTGGGCCCGGGTGGTGGCCGGTGCGCTCATTCCTCGATCCGCAGCCGGCCTTCGCCCAGCACCATGCGGCGGGCGTCGACGGCGTCCATGATGCCGAAATCGTGGGTCGCGATGATCACCGAGGTCCCGAGCTTGTTGAGTTCCAGGAACAGCCGCAGCAGCCGGCGGCCGAGGCTGGGATCGACGTTGCCGGTCGGCTCGTCGGCGAGCAGCAGGTCCGGCCGAGCGATCAGGGCCCGGGCGATGGCGGCGCGCTGCTTCTCCCCGCCCGACAGGAGCGGCGGCAGGGCATGCATGCGCTCGCCGAGGCCCACCCAACGCAGCAACTCGACCACCTCGGCCCGGTAGCTCGCCTCGGACCGACCCTGGACGCGCAGCGGCAGCGCCACGTTCTCGTAGGTGGTGAGATGGTCGAGCAGGCGAAAATCCTGGAACACCACGCCCATGCGCCGCCGCAGGCCGGTGAGCGCCTTCGCCGAAATGCCGCTGACCTCCTCACCGAAGATCGAGACGAGTCCGCGGGTCGGGCGCACCGACAGCAGGATCAGGCGCAGCAGCGTCGTCTTGCCGGCGCCGGACGGGCCCGTGAGGAACTGGAACGAGCGCGGCGCGATCCGGAAGCTCACATCCGACAGCACCTCCGGCCCGAGGCCGTAGCGCATGCCGACATTCTCGAACTGCACCACCGGCCGTTCCGCGCCGGGCAGCAGGCTCTTCATGCTCGCCTGTACGTTCAAAGCCGTGCCGGGTTTTGCCGATCCATGGTTCGGAAATCGCCGGATGGGCGGGCGTTTTCAAGGCCGGTGCTGTTTCACCGACGCTTAACCCTGTTCGGGCACGGTTTCGCAACTGATTTGCAGTCCGGCTGCGGCCTGTCCGATCGGAAACGGTCCCCGATGGAACGAATGGCGCACGTATGCTGATCGTCTGCCCGAGTTGCGCCAGCGAGTACCGGCTCGAAGCCGGCAAGGTCGGTATGGACGGACGCTCGGTCCGCTGCGCGGCCTGCCGGGAGACCTGGTTCCTCACCCCGGCCGACGTGCTGGCCGGCCACGAGGCGGAGCTGGCCGAGAAGGGCGAGGCGGAGCCCGATCCGGTCGCGGACGCCGCCTGGCAGGAGGCTTCGGCCACGGTCCGGGCCGCCTCCGACACGTCCGAGCCACCGCCCACCCGCCGCCGGGCTCCGGTGCGCCCGACCCGCAAGGGCTGGCGCGGTATCCCGGGCCTGTCGCCCTCCCTGGCCGTCGGCCTGACGCTGCTGGCGGCTCTGCCGCTCCTGTGCCTCGCCCGAACCAGCGTGGTCCGGGTCGTCCCGCAGAGCGCCGCCCTGTTCGCCCGGGTCGGGCTGCCGGTGAATGTCCGCGGTATCGAGATCCACGACGTGGTCGCGTTCAGCACCCCCGCCGAGGATGGCCGGCCGGCCGAATTGGTGATCGAGGGGGATCTCGTCGGGATCGCCCGGACCGATGTCCCGGTCTCGGCCCTGAGCGTCGAGATCCGCGATGCCGGCGGCCGCATGATCCGGACGTTCCCGGTGGCTGCGCCCCGGGCGGTGCTCGGCACCGCCGAGAGGGCCCGGTTCCGCGGGAGCCTCACGAGCCCGCCGGCCTCCGGCCGAGCCGTGGTGCTGCGCTTCGCCGATGCCGAACCGTCGCGTGGGCCGTGACGGGGGCACCCGGCGCGCATCGATTCTGGCCCGTTGCCACCACATCGACTCGGCAATCCTGTGCGGCGGTGTCCGTCGTCGGTTCGGCCCTGCCCCCCGTCGGCGGATGCACGCCAAGAAAAGTTCGCGATATTTATACTTATCAGTGCGGGATTTTGACGCACGTATAGTAAATGATGATGGGCTACTATTATTAGAGCGGTTTGATATTTCTGCTTAATCGATCCGTTTTATTTCCTTGAGGCCCCCGATTTGTGTGCGGAGCGGCCTAATAGCGAAATCTTCGCACGAGAAGGCATCTTTGCGGCTCACGGCCTGCCTATTGCTTATCTTTGTCGGATCTGAAATTCTACCTCTGCTGTTGCCTTAACGACAAATAGAATTCATTTAATTCTAAAATTACGGGATAAATCTTTTCCGTGAAGAGCAAGGATAAAATCCCATTTTTGGTCCAAACGACTGATTCCGTCGAACGAAAGCAGGCCTTCGACTATTGGCGGAATACGGTCATGGTCGGCACGGAGGTGGCGCCGATCGATCCGGTCCTGCCGTTCTCGGCGGCTCGAACGATCGTGCCCTCCGCGCACGGCGCGATCTCTCACACGGTCAGCGACCCCTACAGCCTGGAGCGCACCGCACAGCACGTGCGCCGTGATGGGCGTGAAGAGGTCGGCATCATGCTGATCCTACGCGGGAGCGGCTATATCGAGCAGGGCAACAACGGGGCGCTGCTGCAAGCCGGCGACATCACCTTCCACGCCTGGGACCGGCCGGGAGCCGGGGCCGGCCTGGACAATTTCGAGGAGTTGCGCCTCACGGTGCCCCGCGCCACCTTCCTCGAGCAGGTCGGCAACATGTACGATTTCGGCGGCCGCAAGCTGGCCGTGTCGCCGCTGAGCGGGATGTTTTCCGCCTATCTGCAGACGTTCGCCAGGTCCATCCAGCACATGTCGGTCGCGGAGACCGGCATCGCCGTCGAGGGGGCGCTTCACCTGCTGCGCGGCGTCATCAACGGGCAGGAGGCGCGCGAGGATGGAGAACTCACCGCGGAGGCGGTGCGCTCCCTGGCGCTCGCCCATATCCAGCGCCGCCTGCACGATCCCGAATTCGGTCCGAACTCCCTGGCCGCCTCCTTGCGGGTTTCCCGCAGCCGCCTCTACGCGGCCTTTGCCGGCGGGGAAGGCGTCGCGGCCACGATCCGCGACGCGCGGCTCGACCGCGCCCATGACCGGCTCGTGATGATGCGCAAGACCGGCGCCCGGATCGCATCGATCATGGCGAGCTGCGGCTTCACCGATCCGGCCGCTTTCAGCCGCGCGTTCCGCCAGCGCTTCGGCCTCTCCCCCCGGGATCTGGTGGCTCAGGGTGCCGGCTGACCGGATCGGATCCGACGCGGGAATGGCGCGGCGATCCGGCCCGTGCTGATCCATGGGCCGTCGAGAGGCGCGATGTCGGCGGCTGGGCTACCGGGGTACTGCCCGGCATAATCGAGGCACCGAGCATCGATCAATCACGAAGACGGCTTCGATCACGGGTTCGCAGGAAGGGGCCTCATCAGCAGATGGCCGGGTTGCTCGCGATACGCCCTATCAGCAGTTTCACCAAATAAGAGACGAGATGATGAGGCAATGCGCTCAAGCATATAGGAAATTTTTTGGGTTGCTTAAATAAAAGTCTGTATTTGTCCCAGAAACATTGTTTGACGCTCCGTGTTTTTGCGACGTGTACGTTAACGGATTCCGAAACAAGCTTCAGAGTTATGCCTTCATTCGCGCAACTTAAAATTCGACCTGAAATATGATTTCGTGCCGTTTCTTGTCCGGCAATCCAATCTGCATGCAGTATGAATTTGTTTCGTTGCGAGCAAATGGCAATCGATAGCGAAAATAGGCGCTTGAACAGAAAGGCGTGCAAGCAGCATCGACCGTCTTCAGCGGACCTGTGCTTCGCTATTGCCTGCGGATGTCCGATCTGAGACGCTCAGTGCGCGCTCGCTCAGGCGAGCGATCGCCTGGGCTCAAACCCGGGATCTTGAGGCAGATCCGCCGTGAACGCCAAGAAAACGGTCCCGGTCTTTTTTGGAACGACGGATTCCGTCGAGCCGAAGCAAGCGTTCGATTATTGGCGCAACGCCGTCGTCACCGGCACGGATCTGTCGCAGCTTGATTCGGCCAAGCCGTTCGCGGCCTCGCGCCTCGTCGCATCCTCGAGCCACGGCGCGATCTTTCACACGGTCAGCAGCCCGTACAGTCTGGAACGTCGGCCGCTCCACCTGCGCCAGGATGGCCGCGACGACGTCGGCATCATGCTGATCCTCCACGGGAACGGTTACCTGGAGCAGGTCAACAACGGGTCGCTGCTCGGCCCCGGCGACATCAGCTTTCAGACCTGGGGACGGCCCGGCGCTGCGGGGGCCTTGACCGACTTCGAGGAGATCCGCCTCACCGTGCCCCGGGCCACCTTCCTGGCCCAAGTCGGCAACGTCGACGATTTCGCCGCCCGGAAGTTCGCCGCCAGCCCGCTGAACCAGCTCTTCGCCGCCTATATGCGCACCTTCGCGGATTCGGTCGCCCAGATGTCGGACGCGGAGACCGGCATCGCCGTCGAAGGCGCGCTGCACCTGCTTCGTGGTGTCATCAACGGCCGGAACGCGCAGGCGGATGGCGAGCTCTCGGCCAACGCGCTCCGCTCCCTGGCGCTGGCGCGGATCGAGCATCGCCTGCACGATCCCGAATTCGGGCCGGATTCCCTGGCGGCGGACCTTCGGGTCTCCCGCAGCCGCCTCTACGCGGCCTTCGCCGGCGGGGATGGGATCGCGGCCACGATCCGCGAGGCGCGTCTCAACCGCGCCCACGACCGCATCGAGATGATGCGGAAGGCGGGCGCCCGGATCGCGTCGATCATGGCGAGCTGCGGCTTCACCGACCCGGCTGCCTTCAGCCGCGCATTCCGCCAGCGCTTCGGCCTCTCGCCCCGGGACCTGATCGCGCAAGCTTGCGACTGACCGGATCGGAGGCGGCGATCGCGGGCTCCGGCAATCGGTCACCCGGGCGATGCAGTGTTGCGGCCCTCGCGTGCGATCGAGCACCGCGTTGGCCGGGGGGCCGTCGCACAGGATTGCCGAGGGCGGCGCCAGGACAGCAAGCCTCATGCATGGGCCGCTTGGTCGATTGCGCAGAGCTGTGGGATCTGAGACGCCGTGATCGCTCAAGCCAAAGCCGGTAAGACGTCCGGGACGGTTCGAGCGTTGCGAGGCGAGCGCTCCGTGCGTGGCAAGGATAAAGTCCCGGTCTTCATCGCTGAGACGGAGTCCGTCGAGCAGCCGAAAGCGTTCGCGTACTGGCGCGATACCGTGATGTCCGCCGCGGACATCACGCCGTTCGACCCGGTCGCGCCCTTCTCGGCCAGTCGCATGGTCGCGGCCTCCGCGCATGGCACGCTCCTGCGCACCGTCAGCGGCCCGATCGGTGTGGACCGCGACATGCGCCACATCCGCCGGGATGGGCGCGACGAGATGTCGATCATGCTGATCGTGGCGGGCGAGGGCTATGTCGAACAGGGCGACCACGGCACGCTCCTGCGGGCCGGCGACGTGGCGTTCCACGCCATGGGCCAGCCCGGTGCCGCCGGCAGCCGGAAAGGCTACGAGGAGATCCGCCTCGTGGTGCCGCGGGCCACTTTCCTGGCGCAGGTCGGCAACACGCAGGACGTGGTCGGCCGCAAGCTCGGCGCCACGCCCGCGCGCGGGCTGTTGTCGGCTTATCTCAACGCATTCGCGACATCGGTCTCCAGCATGTCGGAGGGCGAGGCAGGCATCGCCGTCGAAGGCGTGCTGCATCTGCTCCGCGGCGTGCTTCACGGTCGGATCGAGCCGGCCAATGGCGAGCTCTCCGCCGAGGCGATGCGCTCCCTGGCGCTCGCCCATATCCAGCGGCGCCTGCACGAACCCGAATTCGGTCCGAACTCCCTGGCTGCTTCCCTGCGGGTCTCCCGCAGCCGCCTCTACGCGGCCTTCGCCGGGGGGCAGGGGATCGCGGCCACGATCCGTGACGCGCGGCTCGACCGCGCCCACGACCGGATCGTGATGATGCGGAACACCGGCGCCCGGATCGCGTCGATCATGACGAGCTGCGGCTTCACCGATCCGGCCACCTTCAGCCGCGCATTCCGCCAGCGCTTCGGCTTGTCGCCCCGGGACCTCGTCGCCCAGGGCGCCGGCTGACACCGGCACGGCCCCGCCGCTTGCCTAACGTTTGGGCCTCTCGGCCGATTGCGTAAAGCTCTCGGATCTGGAACGGCATGCGTCATGCAAAGTTAACCGGGCCGGCACTCGGTCTGCCAGAAGGTTTGTGACGTGAGGATCCCGTGAATGTCAAAGATAAGGTTCCGATCCTTATTCAGTCCACGGACGCCGTAGAGCCGAACAACGCGTTCGAGTACTGGTGCGACACAGTCATGCCCGCCGGGGATATCACGGCGCTCGAGTCCATCGTGCCGTTCTCGGCCAGCCGCATGCTCGCGGCGTCCGCGCACGGCACGATCATGCGCACCGTCAGCGGCCCGATCGATGTCGAACGCGCGGGGCGGCACATCCGCCGCGACGGGGGCGACGAGATCGCGATCATGCTGATCACCGCGGGGCAGGGCTATGTCGAGCAGGGCAACAACGGCACGCTCCTGCGCACCGGCGACGTGGCGTTCCGCGCGATGGGCCAGCCGGGCGCTGCCGGCAGCCGGGACGGCTACGAGGAGATCCGCCTGATGGTGTCGCGTGCCGCCTTCCTGGAGCAGGTCGGCAATCCGCAGGATGTCGCCGGGCGCAAACTCGGCAACACGCCGCTGAACGGGCTGCTGAAGGCCTATCTCGGCTCGCTGGCGACGTCGGTGTCCAACATGTCCGAGGCGGAGACCGGTATCGCCGTCGAAGGCGTGCTGCACCTGCTCCGCGGCATCCTTCACGGGCAGACCGAGCCCGGCGCCGGTGAACTCTCGACGGAAGCTTTGCGCTCGCTGGCGCTCACGCATATCCAGCGTCGGCTGCACGAGCCCGAATTCGGTCCGAATGCCCTGGCGGAAGCCCTGCAGGTCTCCCGCAGCCGCCTCTACGCGGCCTTTGCCGGCGGGGAGGGAATCGCGGCCACGATCCGCGATGCGCGGCTCGACCGCGCCCACGACCGGATCGTGATGATGCAGACAACCGGCGGCCGGATCGGGTCGATCATGGTGAGTTGCGGGTTCACCGACTCGGCCACCTTCAGCCGTGCGTTTCGCCAGCGCTTCGGCTTCTCGCCGCGCGACCTCGTCGCCCAGGGGGCCGGCTGGGGCGCGGTCCCGAAAGGCACCGACCGGCCGGAGGATTCGCGGCGTCTGTCAGTCCCGTTACGCGCGTAGTCGCTCGACGCAATGGACGATCCGCGAATACCGAGGGGATGACGGCAGGCTAGATCCCTCCGCCGCGCGGATCGGTGACCGGACGCCCGGGGGTCGCCGCGTCCGCGGCCGACCGGGCCAGGCCGGCGACGCGCTGGACCAGCCGGATCGCCGCGACGCCGACTCGCGCCAGCCGGATCTGGCCGGGAAGCTGGCGCGGACCGATCGGGCGGTACACCAGGCGCGGGCTGGCGCGCTCGGCCTCCGCGATGGCCTGCCCGAGCGGGAGCGCGGCGATCCGGCCGGCCTCCGCGGGGGCGATCCCGAGGGCGCGCGCCCAGGCTTGGTTCGCGCGCAGGCTGCCTCTGCCGTGCAGACGCCGGAACCGCCGCCGCCAGAGATAGCGGCGCACCACCCGGGGAAACGTCTCCATCCGGGCGTCGCACAGCGCGTCCGGCTCCTCGCAGCGCGAGCGGATCGTGTCCGCGACGCCGCCCGGCGCCCGGCCGGTGAGACGGGCCGAGATGGTCACGCAGACATCGGTGGCGTGGCGGACGCGCAAGCCGTGCTCGATCAGCCGCGCGATGAAGGCGCCGTCCTCGCCGAGCGGGATCTCCGGCATTCCGCCGACCGCGAGATAGGCCTTGCGGGTCACCGCCAGGGTGGCGCCGATCGCGGTGCGGTGGCAGGGCCACGGATCGTGCGGGTCTGGATCGATCCGGGCCTCGGCCTCGGTGATCAGGGCGTCGTAGATGTCCTCGAGGCGGCCACGGGCGGGCAGGGACGGCGGCAGCAAAGCGGCCTCTGCGGCGTCGAGCTCGACCCGGCCGGCGACCGCGTCGGCGCCGGCCTCGATGGCGGCGCGGTTGCGGGCGACCCAGTTCGGCGGCACGCGGCTATCCGCATCCGTCGACAGGATCATCCCCGCATTCCCCGCATCCCCCAGCCAGTCCGCTGCGGCATCCATGGCTTTGCACCGGGCCCAGCCGGCATGCGCGCCGGAAAAATCCTCGGTCTCGACCCGCACCGGGATCGACAAAGTCGGCACCAGCCGGGCCACCAGAGCGTCGGTCCCGTCGGTGCAATTGTTCAGGAACAGCACCAGCCCGAGGCTATCCGGGGCGAGCCCGACCTGCGCGTCGATGGCCCGAAGGCAGGCCTCGATCCGCTCGACCTCGTTGCGCACCGGGATCGCGATAATCGCGCTCGGCGCGGAAGCGTTGTGCGGGGTGGTGCGCGTCACCGGGTACGGTCTCCGTCTCGACCCCCGCGGACGGATCGAAACGGGGGCGAGCCGGCTATGCCGCAGGCCTCCTGAACGAAACCGGAAGGTTTTTCCGGCCGATCGGTCGAGGTCGGCCGTTCAGAGCGTCTTCTCAAGCAAGCCCTCGATCCATTCCGGCTGGGTCTCGCCCACCGAGCGGCCGGTCTCGGTCTCGCCCTTGTAGGCGATCAGCGTGCTCTGCATCCGGGCATTGAACCGGCGCAGCAGGTCCTTCTGGCTGTCGAAGTCGATGTCGAAGATCTGAAGCTCCTTGAAGCGCGGCTCGGCGCCGAGCTTGGCCAGAATCGGCTTCTGGGTCTTGCAGATCGGGCACCAGGGGGCGCTGACCTCGATCAGGATCGGCTTGCCGCTCTTCTGCGCGGCCTCGAAGGCTGCGGCCGAGAACGGCATCGCCTCACCGGCCAGGGCGGGCGACAGGCAGGCGGCGAGACCTGAGCAGACCAGCGCAAGGATGCTGCGGCGGCGCATCGTCATGGGTTTTCTCCCTGGCGGCACCGATTGTGTGTCGTCTCTCGGCATCCGTCCGGTCGTGGTTACACGAACGACGGGGAAACGCTGCCGCTAGGGCGCGGCTCCCGCGGCCTCGGCCCGTCACATCATCGAGAGGCCTCGGCCTGCCGGTCCTGCTCGATCAGGTCGGCGATGTCCTGGGCATCCACCGCATCCATCGGACGCCGGATCCGCAGCGCCCGGGTCGGCGCGCCGGCGCGCATCACCAGCACGATCGTTTCCATGTCCGGGCAGCCGGGATCGGCGCAGGCGATCTCGTTCACCGCCAGTGCGTCGGCCTCGGTCAGGCCGAGGGCGGCGATCAGGTCCCGTTTCAAGCGCGACGCGATCTCGGCGCGTTCCGCCGAGCGCGTGCGCCATGCTTTCAGACTCACGAAAGCCATGCCGAATGGTCTTCCCTCTGGCGAAGGCCGCAGTGATATGCCCGTCTTCGCAAAGGGCGATGCGATTCGGCCGAGCGCGATCCGATCCCGGTGCGCCTTTTGGAGTACCTCACAAAACGCCCGTTCACGGAGAGTCTCGTTCTGCACTGCACGGCGCAGCGGGAGTTTTGTGAGAGGCTCTCCGGCGGGTCAAGCGATCGGCCCCCGTTCGCGACCGCAACAAACGTCGGGCTCGACCGTAATGCCTGCGCACGCGCGGAGGACATGACACCTTGCGACCCTGGCGAGACGGACCGGGCGACCGGCGAAGCTATCACCACGGGAACCTCAAGGAGGCCCTGATCGAGGCCGCGCGCCGATTCATCGCCGAGCGTGGGATCGGCGGGTTCGCGCTGGTCGATGCCGCCCGCCTGGTGGGGGTGACGCCCGCGGCCCTGTATCGGCACTTTCGCGGCCGCGAGGCGCTGCTGGAAGAGCTGGCCGGGCGCGGCTTCGCGGAACTCGCGGCCCGCCTCGCGAGGACGCTGACCTCCCGGGGCACGCCGCTCGAACGCTTCACCCGGATGGGCGAAGCCTATCTGGCCTTCGCCGAAGAGGAGCCGGCCTACTACGCGGCGATCTTCGAGACCCGCGGCACCGTCGCCGCCGCCCCCGAAACCGATACGCCGCCCGGTCGCCCATCTCCGTTCGACCTGCTGGTCGAGGCGCTGCAAGCGACCTTCGCCGATGGGTTCGGGGGCGTCGCGCCCCGGTTCATCGCCCTCGAAGTCTGGGCGCTGGCCCACGGCCTCGCGACCCTCTCGGCGGCCGGGCACCTGCCACGGGGGCCCGGCTTTCCGGACAAGTACGAGCTTCTGCGCGCCGGGGTGCTGGCCCTGGTCCATGGCGCGGCACAATCGGGCGACCGATCGCGGTCTTGAAAGCCCGCCCGGGCACCCGCATGTTAACTCCGTTCACATGAGCAGCGGAGCCAAGCCGTGACCACGCAATCCTCCTCCCCCTGGGCGACCGGCAAGCTCTGCCGTTCGGGCCCATTCCCCCGTCGCTCCCTCGAAATCGGCGCGATCGTCGTCGGCTTCATCTATTGGTGGCCGGTCGGCCTGGCGCTCGTTGCCTGGAAGATCGCCGGATATCCGGCCTTCGCGGAACTGCGCGATGCCGCCCGCCGGGGCGTCGCCGGCTTCGAGGGCGGCGGCCGCTCGGCCTCGCGCTTCGCCCGGGCCTTCGAGGCGGCCAATTATGGCGGCACTGGCAACGCCGCCTTCGATGCCTACCGCCGTACCGAGCTGGATCGGCTCGAAGCGCAGCGCAAGGCGCTGGAAGACGAGAGCCGCGCCTTCACGGATTTCGTCGAGGAGCTGAGGCGGGCCAAGGACCGCGAGCAGTTCGACGCCTTTATGGCCAAGCGCCGGGGCGAGGGCGGCTCCTACACCGCCTGATATTCGTCTGCTCCACGGGACCCGGCCGACAAGCCGGGTCCCGCCTTCGATAGGCGTTACGCAGCCCGCACCGTGTCGAGGAAGCGGGAGACTTCGGCACGGAGGTGCTCGGACTGGCGCGACAGCTCCGAGGCCGCGCCGAGGACCTGGGTCGCCGACCGTCCGGTTTCCTCGGCGGCATCGGCGACGCCCGAGATGTTGCTGGTGACCTCGCCGGTGCCCTGTGCCGCCTGACCGACGTTCCGGACGATCTCCTGCGTCGCCGCGCCCTGCTCTTCGACTGCTGCGGCGATCGAGGTCGCGACGGTGCTGATCTCCTGGATCCGCGCGGTGATCGAGCCGATCGCCGTCACCGCCTGGCCGGTCGAGGCCTGGACCCGGGCGATCTGGCCGGCGATCTCTTCCGTCGCCTTGCCGGTCTGTTCGGCCAGGGCCTTCACCTCGGAAGCGACCACGGCGAAGCCCCGTCCCGCATCGCCGGCCCGCGCGGCTTCGATGGTCGCGTTCAGCGCCAGCAGATTGGTCTGCCCGGCGATCGAGGAGATCAGCCCGACTACGTCGCCGATCCGGGCGACGGCGCTGCTCAGCTCGTGCACCAGCGCGCCGGTCTGCCCGGCCTCGTCGACCGCGCCTTGCGCGAGCTTGGCCGAGCTGTCCATCTGCCGGCCGATCTCTTGCACTGAGGAGCCCAATTCCTCGGCCGCGGCGGCCACGGTGTTGACGTTGCTGGCGGCTTCCTCCGCGGCGGCCGCCACCGCGCCGGACTGGGCGGAGGTCTCCCCGGCCATGGCCGACATCGCTCCGGCCGTGGCCTGCAACTCGGTGGCCGAAGACGAGACCATGCCGATGATGCCGCCGACCGCGGCCTCGAAGCTGTCGGCCATCTGGCGCATGCCGGCCTTGCGCTGCTCTTCGGCGGCGGCGCGCGCCTGTGCGGTCTCGGCCTCCAAGGCGCGGGTACGGATCAGGTTGTCCTTGAATACTTCCACGGCCGCCGCCATGGCGCCGATCTCGTCGCGCCGATTCCGGGCCGGCACCGCCACGTCGGTGTCGCCGCCGGCGAGCCGGGACATGGCCTGCGTCATCCGCTGGATCGGACGCGAGATGCGGTACAGAGAGAAGGCCGCCGCCACCAGCGCCGCGAGGACGGAGAGGATGCCGTTGCCCCAGGCGGCCGCGGCCGCGGTGTTGGCCCGGTCCACCGCGACGGTGACTTCTTTCTTCGCGTTCTGCTCGTTGAAGGCGACGAGGCGGGACAGCGCGGCGCGCGCATCGTCATAGATCTTGACCGTGTCGGCGCCGGTCAGCATCGCGAACGCGTCCGCCTGCCGGCCGGAACTCGTCAGCCGGCGCATCTCGCCATCCACCCGCTCGTAACGGACCCATTGGGCCGCGAAGGTGTCGTACAGGGCCTGTTCCTCGGGGTTGGTAATCAAGCGCTCGTAGGCCCGGCGCCGCTCGCCGAACTGCGCCAGCGTTGCCGCGAGCTGAGTCTCGCCCGCCGCGCGATGGTCGCTGTCGAGCGTCATCAGGCGGAATTGCTTGATGCGCACCTCCGAGGCCGCAATCTCGACTTCATTGATCTGGACCAGCGAGGGCAGCCAGTTGTTTGCCACCTCCGTCATCGAATGCCGGATGTCGGTCAGTTCGATGATCGACAACCCTCCCTGGCCTGCCGCGAGCAGAGCGAACAATCCAAAGATTGCCGCGAGCGTCGTCTTGAGAGAAACGGTAAGGCGCATGGCTTGGCCCGAGTTCGTAGTGGATGCGCCCAATAACAGCCTGACGGCGGATCTGGAAAGAGCGCTAACATTGAGTCCGTAAGATTGTGGGGTGATTCATCAAAAAAGTTACACGCGAGTGAACGATCACGTAGATTTGTTTTCTCAACCGATTTAGTATTTGTGTGACAGTGTATTTATATTGGCATCAACATCAGTTCAGAACAATTCTAAGATCTTGGTCGAGCAGGACTTGTGAAACAGTTTTGCCGGTCAACCCGATAGGTCTTTTGCGGCTTCTGCTGTCGTTGCTGTGATCGGTCTACTTGAGGTTTAGAGACGTCCTCGCGGGTTTCCAAGGGTCGTCGCCACGCCGTCCGAGCCCTGCACGGACTGCGCCGCCACGAGGGCGCGCAACCGCCGGCGGCGTCGGTCCCGTGCCGGGGGATGGACGGCTTCGAATACGGATATTCGCGCCGAGTCACGTTGCGCCCCGGCCCCCGCTCCGGCATTCCTCCCCCTCCGGGTTGGAGGGATGTGCGATGCCGACGAGTCGGGTCACGGTGGTCGATCACCCTCTGGTGCAGCACAAGCTCACCTATCTGCGGGACAAGAATCGGTCGACCAAGGGGTTTCGCCAGATCCTGAACGAGATCGGCATGCTGCTCGCCTACGAGGTGACGCGGGATCTGCCGCTGGAGCCGGTCACTATCGAGACGCCGATCCAGCCGATGGAGGGGCGGCAGATCCAGGGCAAGAAACTGGTCTTAGCCCCGATTCTGCGGGCCGGGGTCGGCTTCCTCGACGGCATGCTGTCGCTGGTCCCGTCGGCGCGGGTCGCCCATGTCGGGCTCTACCGCGACCCGGAGACGCTCGAGGCCGTCGAGTACTATTTCAAGGCGCCATCCGACCTCGCCGACCGGACCGTGCTGGTGCTCGATCCCATGCTTGCCACCGCAAACTCCGCCATCGCGGCCCTGGACCGGCTGAAGGCCCGGGGCGCGTCGGACCTGCGCTTCGTCTGCTTGCTGGCCGCCCCGGAGGGACTCGCCAAGTTTCAGGCCGCGCATCCGGACGTGCCGATCTGGACGGCGGCCATCGACAGCCACCTGAACGACCACGGCTACATCGTGCCGGGCCTCGGGGATGCCGGGGACCGGATGTACGGAACAAGGTGATCCGGCGTTTCGCTCGGACGAACGTCGGTTTTATCGATTTGCCGACCGGTGTTTCGTGATCCGGTCGGATGCACATTGTATTCATCTGCCCGAATGCTACAAAAATCGTCCGACCCCGATGCGGCGCCAAAAGCCGCACGGCTCGGAGGAGGAAGCACCATGGCGATGGATCGCAGCGTGACGAGCCGGGCTTTGGCCTTGCTGGCGGCCGGGTTGTTGGCCGCGGGCGAGGCGCGAGCCGCGGACCCGATCAGGATCGGGGTGATCGCCGAGGCGCAGTCGGTGGTCGGCGCCTCGATCCCGCAGGCGGTCCAGCTCGCCGCCGACGAGATCAATGCCAAGGGCGGCGTCGATGGACGCCAGATCCAGGTGGTCTCCTACGACGACAAGAGTTCGGCCTCCGACGCGGTCCGCGCTTTCCAGCGGGCGGTCAGCGAGGACAAGGTCAACCTCGTCATCGCCAGCTACGTCTCCGAGGTGGTGCTGGCGCTGATGCCCTGGGCGGCCCGGCTCAAGACCCCGATGATCACCCCGGGCGCCGCCTCCAACGAGATCAGCCTGGCGGTCCACAAGGACTACGCCCGCAACAAGTACACCTTCCACGGATACCTTACATCCGCGGCTTTGGCGCAGTCGATCTGTGACTCGACGAAGGACATGCTGCTCGATCTGATGAAGGTGAAGACCGCCGCCATCATGAGCGAGGACGCGGCCTGGACGCGTCCGCTCGATGTCGGTTACGAAAAGTGCCTGCCCGAGATCGGCGTGAAGGTCGTCGACCACATCCGGTTCTCGCCGGACACGGGCGACTTCACGCCGATCTACAACAAGATCGAGGCGGCCAAGCCCGACCTGATCGTCACCGGCATCTCGCATGTCGGCGTGCAGCCCACCGTGCAGTGGCGCAACCAGCAGGTGCCGCTCGCCATGACCGGCATGAACTCGCAGGCGACCTCCTCGACCTTCTGGGCCAACACCAATGGCGCGACGCAAGGCGTGATCTTCCAGAGCATTGCGGTGCCGGGCGCCGCGATCACCGACAAGTCGCTGGCCTTCAGCGAGGCGTTCAAGAAGCGCTTCGGCAGCGATCCGTCCTATGCCGGCTACATGGCCTACGATCAGGTCTACTACACCGCCGACGCGGTGAAGCGCGCCGGCTCCACCGAGGCCGACAAGCTGGTGGATGCCCTGGAGAAGACCGACTGGGTCGGCACGGTCGGCCGCACCCAATTCTACGGCAAGGATGACGACTTCACCCACTCGATCAAGTACGGGCCGGGCTTCGTCACCGGCCTGATGGCGCAGTGGCAGGACGGCAAGCAGGTGGCGATTTGGCCCAAAGGCCTCGCCCAGGGCCAGATCATCCTGCCTCCCGCCGTGAAGGCCGCGGCGCGATAGGTTCCAGCCGTTCCCGATCGCGTCGCAATCGGGTTCGCCTCTGAGGTCTTGATGTGACGCGCTCGCTCGCCGCCGAACCGGTACCCACTTCGGCGGCGAGCGCTCCAGCCCCGTCGCACGCTTGCCAAGCGCGCCCATTGCCGCAAGTACAGCCGGACCGCGCCTCCGGGCATGGCCCGGACCACGCATGCGTTGAGGATACTTCCATGGCCAGCCCCGCCCTGCCCGAGACCATGCGCCGGATCCACTTCACCGGCCCCGGCGGACCGGAGGTGATCGCGGTCGAAACCGCGCCGCTGCCGAGCCCCGGTCCGGGTCAGGTGCTGATCGAGGTCGTCGCCGCCGGGGTGAACCGGCCGGACGTGATGCAGCGTGCCGGCCTGTATCCGCCGCCGCCCGGTGCCACCGAGATCCCGGGCCTCGAAGTCGCCGGCCGCATTGCCGCGCTCGGGGAGGGGGTCGATACATTCTCGGTCGGCGATGAGGTCTGCGCGCTGGTGATCAGCGGCGGCTACGCCGAATTCGCCGTCGCCGAGGCGTCCCACTGTTTGCCGCGCCCGAAGGCCCTCTCGCTGGTCGACGCGGCCGGGCTGCCGGAGACCTTCTTCACGGTCTATTCCAACGTCGTGCAGCGCGGCCGTCTCGCCAAAGGGGAAAGCTTCCTCGTGCATGGCGGGTCGAGCGGCATCGGCGCCACCGCGATTCAGATCGCCAAGCATGTCGGCGCCAAGGTCTTTGCTACCGCGGGCTCGGCCGAGAAGTGCCGGTTCTGCGAGGAACTCGGGGCCGACGCGGCCATCGACTACAAGCAGGCCGACTTCGCCGAGGAGATCAAGCGCCTCACCGACGGGCGCGGCGTCGACGTGATCCTCGACATGATCGGCGCGAGCTACCTCGCCCGCAATCTCAAATCGCTGGCACCGGATGGCCGCCTGGTGATGATCGCCCTGATGGGCGGCTACAAGGTCGACGGCCTGAACATCACCCCGATCATGCGCAACCGCCTGACCTTCACGGGCTCGACCCTGCGGCCCCGCCCGAAGGCCGACAAGGCCGCGATCGCCGAGGGTCTGCGCAAGGATGTCTGGCCGGAGCTGGAGGCCGGGCGGATCCGGTCGGTCACGCACGCCACCTTCCCGCTGGAGCAGGCGCAGAAGGCCCACGAACTGATGGAATCGAGCGCCCATCTCGGCAAGATCCTGCTCACCACCGGCCGCGCCAGTCTTTGATCTGGCGCGCTCGCTCGCGCCGAACCGGGCTCCATTTCGGCGGCGGCGCGCGCTAACCTCAGCGATCGGCAGGAACCCGTCTCGGCGACGCCGCGTTGGCGGCCGGTAACGAAATCGTGTCGCGCACGTCGCGTTCGGGCGGGGAAGGATTGGATATGGCCGAGAAACTGAACCCGCAGGAGAGCCGTCAGGGCGAGCGCGGCAAGCCCGTGCTCTGGGTGCTGGTCGCCAGCCTCGTCCTGCTGGCGATCGCCACGGTGGGCCTGCTGACCTGGAACGGCGCCAATGCGCCGAAGGATTACGCCAGCCAGAGCCAGGATGCGTCGCGGCGCGAAGTGACCGGTTCGGTCAACGGCCAGTCCGGCGGCGCTACACCGTCGAACAGTAGCGCGGTCCCGGCTGGCAATCCGTCCTACCCGCAGCCGGCCCAGCCGAACGCGAACGGCGGCACCGCGAAGTGATGTTTTGATTTGGGGCGGCGCTGCGCGCCGTCCCCGTCATCGACCCGCAGGGACGAACTGTCAGCGGGTCGGAATTGGCGTCGGCCCGCGATAGTCATAAAAACCGCGCTTGGCCTTCCGGCCGAGCCACCCGGCCTCGACGTATTTCACCAGCAGCGGGCAGGGGCGGTACTTCGAATCCGCCAGCCCCTCGTAGAGCACCTGCATCACCGACAGGCAGGTATCCAGCCCGATGAAATCGGCGAGCTGCAGCGGACCCATCGGGTGGTTGGCGCCGAGCTTCATGGCGGTGTCGATCGACTCGACCGATCCGACGCCCTCGTAGAGCGTGTAGATCGCCTCGTTGATCATCGGCAGCAGGATCCGGTTGACGATGAAGGCCGGGAAATCCTCCGACATCGTCGAGATCTTGCCGAGCTTGGCGATGAACGCCTTGGCCGACTCGTAAGTGGAATCTTCCGTTGCGATGCCGCGGATCAGCTCCACGAGCTGCATCACCGGCACCGGGTTCATGAAGTGGATGCCAATGAACCGCTCCGGCCGGTCGGTGGCCGCGGCGAGCCGGGTGATCGAGATCGACGAGGTGTTGGTCGCCACGATCGCGTCCGGGCGGAGCGAGGCGCAGAGGCTGGAGAAGATCTCCCGCTTGGTCGCCTCGTTCTCGGTCGCGGCCTCGATGACGAGGTCGGCGGGCCCGAGATCGGCGAAGCCGTGGGCCGGCTGGATGCGGGCCCGGATCTCCTGGCTTTCGCCCTCGCCAATGGTGCCCTTCGACACGAGGCGGGCGAGGCCAGCGTCGATCGACGACAGGCCGTTCTCCAGACGGTTCGGGTCGCGGTCGTTCAGCAGGACGTCGAGACCGGCTGTCGCGCAGACCTGCGCGATGCCGCTGCCCATCTGGCCCGCGCCGATGATGCCGACCCGCTTGATCTCCATGTCCATCTGTCGACCCGTGCCCCCATACCGGCACCGATGTGCGACCACCCGACGGGGTGGCGCCAGCACCGACGCCGCGGCCCGCGCAGAGGCGGACCGTCCCTGACTTCTAGACCATTCTCGTTCGCAGAAGGAACCCGCCGATACGCGTGTTGCGACAATGCTCGCCCGCTGAATCCGTCCGGGCGCGCAAGTCCTTTACTGGCCCTTGGCCTTGCCGATCTCCGCCTGCAGGTCCGGCACAACCTGGAATAGATCGCCGACCAGGCCATAATCGGCGACCTGGAAGATCGGCGCGTCCTCGTCCTTGTTGATCGCGACGATGACCTTCGAATCCTTCATGCCGGCAAGGTGCTGGATCGCCCCGGAGATGCCCACCGCGACGTAGAGATCCGGCGCCACGACCTTGCCGGTCTGGCCGACCTGCCAGTCGTTCGGCGCGTAGCCGGCATCGACCGCCGCGCGCGAGGCACCGACCGCGGCGCCGAGGGCATCGGCGAGCGGCTCGATCAGCGCGTGGAACTTCTCGGAGGAGCCGAGCGAGCGGCCGCCCGACACGATGATCCGGGCCGAGGCCAGTTCCGGCCGGTCGGACTTGGCGATTTCCTCGCCCTTGAAGGTCGAGCCACCGGCCTCGGGGGCCGCCGCCGAGACGGCCTCGACGGGGGCCGCCGCGCCACCCTCTTCGGCCGCCTTGAACGCCGCGGTGCGGACCGTGATCACGGTCTTGCCGGCGGGGATCTGCACGGTCTGGATGGCGTTGCCGGCGTAGATCGGCCGCTCGAACGTGTCGGGCGCGACGACCTTGATGATGTCCGAGACCTGCGCGACGTCGAGCAGGGCGGCCACTCGCGGCAGCACGTTCTTACCCGTGGTCGAGGCCGAGGCGATGACGATGTCGTAGGGCTCGGCGATCGACGCGATCAGCGCCGACACCGGCTCGGCGAGGTCGTGGTCATAGACCGCATCCTCGCCATTCAGGACCTTGTCGACGCCGTCGAGCTTGCCCGCCGCCTCGGCCACCGCCTTCGAATTGCTGCCCAGCACGAGGGCGTGGACCGGCGCGCCGATACCCTTGGCGGCGGTCAGCGCCTTCAGCGTGCCGTCCTTGATCTGACCGTTGCCGTGCTCGACGAAGAGGAGAGTCGTCATGTGCGCGTGAACCTCGGTTGCGGCTGGCCGCGCTCGACCGTCTCGACGGGAACGCGGCTCAGCTCAGGAAAATCAGATGACGCCGGCTTCGACCTTGAGCTTCTGCACGAGTTCCGCCGCGGACCCGACCTTGACGCCGGCGGAGCGTCCCGGCGGCTCGGCGGTCTTGAGCACCTTGAGCCGCGGGGTCACGTCGACGCCGAGCGCCTCGGGGCTCAGCTCCTCGAGCGGCTTCTTCTTGGCCTTCATGATGTTGGGCAAGCTCGCGTAGCGCGGCTCGTTGAGGCGCAGGTCGGTGGTGACGATCGCCGGGAGCTTGAGGCTCACGGTCTGCAGGCCGCCATCGACCTCGCGGGTCACGTCGAGGCTGCCCTCGGAGGCCTCGATCTTGTACGCGAAGGTGCCCTGCGGCCAGCCGAGCAGCGCGCCCAGCATCTGGCCGGTCTGGTTCGAATCGTCGTCGATCGCCTGCTTGCCGAGGATGACGAGCTGCGGCGTCTCCTTCTCGACCACGGCCTTCAGGAGCTTGGCCACCGCCAGCGGCTCGCAATTTACGTCGGTCTTGACCAGGATCGCCCGGTCGGCACCCATGGCGAGAGCGGTGCGCAGGGTCTCCTGCGCCTGCTGCGGGCCGATCGACACCGCCACGATCTCGGTGACGGTGCCCTTCTCCTTCAGACGGATCGCCTCTTCGACAGCGATCTCGTCGAACGGGTTCATCGACATCTTGACGTTGGCGAGTTCGACCCCGGAGCCGTCGGCTTTCACGCGGATCTTGACGTTGTAGTCCACCACCCTCTTGACGGGCACCAGCACCTTCATGGCGGTCTCGATCCTTCCCCGGGGATTCTTGTCGTCGGACCCGCCGGTCCCTCGCGCATTCGGCGCTCAGGCTGGGCAGGCACGCAAAGCGCGCGGACCGTAACGGCCACATTTCCGCCTTGTCAACGCGGGGCGATCGCGCGGCGGGAGTGAGGTCGGGTTCTACGGATCGACGGGACCGCCGGGCCAATGCTTCGTCGGCTCGTCCGCCTCTCCCGATGGCGGGGCCAGCCATTCCTTCCGCCCTCGCGTCCTCGGCCGGACTGCGAGGAGGAAGGCGGCACCGACGGTCAACACACCGATGCCGATCCCGAGAACGATGGGAGCCCATTCAGGCATATCGTTTGTCGGATCCTCAACAGGTTCCAATCGAGCCGGCGCCAAACGGCCTCAGCGATTGGCGCCCGGCACCCACAGCACGTCGTCGGCTCCATCCGCGTTCGCGGTCCGGCTCGCCACGAACAAGAAGTCCGAGAGGCGGTTCAGATACTGGATGGCCTCGGGCGAGACCGCCTCGCCCTCCCGGTCGGCGAGGCTCACGGCCAGCCGCTC
This sequence comes from Methylobacterium sp. J-072, assembly GCF_022829425.1. Taxonomy (NCBI): domain Bacteria; kingdom Pseudomonadati; phylum Pseudomonadota; class Alphaproteobacteria; order Hyphomicrobiales; family Methylobacteriaceae; genus Methylobacterium; species Methylobacterium sp. J-072. The sequence continues at coordinate 34,126 of NZ_JAKSYK010000026.1, forward strand.
GGCACGCCGGCAGATGGTGCGGGCGAGATGCAAAGCCGCCGAGGCCGGCGATCCGCCGGGCAGCACGAAGGACTTCAGCGGCGGGATGGTCGCGTTCAGGGCGTCGATGTCGCGCTCGAGCCGCTCGACCTGGCTGGCGACGATTCGCAGCGGCTCGTAGGGCAGGGGCTCCGGGCTCGGCGGTGTCGCGAGGTCGGCGCCGAGATCGAACAGGTCGTTCTGGATCGCCCCGAGCATCGCGTCGAGGGGGCCTTCCGTGTGCAGCCGGACCATGCCGATGCAGGCATTGGTCTCGTCGACGGTGCCGTAGGTCTCGACCCGCAGGTCCGCCTTGGATCGGCGCTGCCCGTCCGCCAGGGCGGTGGTGCCCTTGTCGCCGGTGCGTGTGTAGATCCGGTTGAGCTTGACCAAAGGACCTGCGCCTCAAAACGGTCGCCGGGCCGGCGACCCCGTGAACGCTAGGGCGTAAGGCCGTTCTGCTGACGGCGCAATCGGCCTGAATCTCAGAACGTGTAGCCGATCTTGCCGCCGAAATTGGTCAGGCCGCGGTTGTTCGCGCAGAGACCGGCATTGGACATGTGCTCGACCGTGGCCATGACGCTCCAATGCTCGGTCAGGCGGTAGCCGAGCGCCGCCGCCTCGCGGAACATCGGCGAGCAGCCCAGCGTGTTGAAGCCGTAGGGCGTCTGCGCCTTCGGTCCGGTATAGCCGTTATGGGCGACGCCGCCGAAGAAGCCGTCGAGGAAGACGCGCCGGCCCAGGGTCTCGGGGAAGATGTCGACGGTCCAGGTGGCGCCGAGATAGGCGTAGCTGGTCCGGCCGCCGGTGTTGTAGCTGCCGCCCACGGTCGGACGCGGCACGAAGGCCTGCCAGAACGGATCCGGGCTGACCTGCGGCTTGGCGAACAGGATCTCGCCGTTGACGTTGGCCTTGCTGAAGCCCGGGAGCTTGCCCTCGGCGCTGCCCGGATCCTGCACCGCGCCGCCGATGCGCACCTCCGACACGATGCTGAGCGGCTGGGCCGGTGCCGCGTAGGCCGTCGGCAGCGGGGGCGCATCCGCCGCGAAGGCCGGCAGGATCGCCGCACCGGTGAGGAGGCTGACGGTGCAGATACGGAGGGCGGCAATCATGGGGCTCGGCCGGTTAGGCTTGGCGAATTGGCTCACCCGAGCGTAGCACGAGCCCCACTCACGCCAGCGGCCAATTCATCCCGGTCCCCCGCGAAAGGCGCGGGGTGCGGCGGGACGGACACAGTGCGGCGCCGTTCCGAAGGATGGTTTCCGCGTTCGGAAGGCCTCGTTCAGGCCGAGCGCCACCAGACGACGCCCATGATGATCAGGATCGCCACGAATTGCAGCAGCACGCGCAGGCGCATCAGTTTCTGGGAGAGGTTGGCGTTGCCGCCCCGCATCATGTTGGCGAGGCCGAACAGCAGGATCACGGCGACCGCCGCGCAGGCGACGAAGACGAGCAGATTGGACGACATGACGGGATGGATCCGAATCCGACGGGCGCCGTGATCCGGCGCGCCGCCGCTTGACGAGACGATGGGCGTTCGACGCGCCGTTACGGAAAGCCGGTTCGGCGCCTAGGGGCGTGTCACGAGAGTGAGATAGGGCGCGCCCTCAGTTGCGCCGAAGCAGGCGCTCGAAATAGTCGAGCTCCTCCCGCGGTCGCGTGGGATCGCCGAGCTTCCGCCGCAACTCTTCCATGATGCGGCGCGCACGCTGGACGGCGGATTCGTCGGCGGTCGGGACCCGGACGCGGCCGTCGCTCATGTCGCGGCCCTTGGTCGGGCGCCCGAGCGGATCGTCGTCGCGGGCGCCAGCCTGACCCTGCTGCCCCGGCTGCTGGCCGCCTTCCTGCTGGCCTTCGCCCTGGCCCTCAGCCATTTCCTGCATCTGCTGCGCCATGCCCTCGGCGCCCTTCTTGAGCCCTTCGAGCGCGCGGCCCTGGGCGTCGACAGCCTCGTCGGCATCGCCCTGCTTCAGGGCGTTCTCGGCCTCGCGCATGGCGTCCTCCGCGTCGGAGAGGCCCTGCTCGCCGCGCATGCCGTTCTCCTTCATGCGCTGCTCGAGGTCCTCCAGGCGCTGGCGCAGCGCCTGCTGGCGGTCGCCGACATTGCCCTGCTGTCCCTCACCCTGCTGACCTTGGCCTTGCTGCCCTTGGCCCTGTTTCCCTTGACCCTGTTTTCCTTGGCCTTGCTTGCCCGGTCCCTGCTGCGGCCGGCCCTGTTGCCCTCGGCTGCCTTGCTGGCCCTGCTGCTGCTGTTGTCCGCGGTTCGACGGGCGCTGGCCGTCTTGCGGCTCCTGCCCATCCTTGAACGTCTCGTCGCGCAGGCCCTGCTGCTCGCGCGCCATGGCGTCGAGGTCGCGCATCTGCTTCTGCATCTCGCGGCTGGCCTGATCGGACTTGCCGCCCTTCTCCGCGGTCTGCAGGTTCTCTAGGATGTTGCGCAGCTGCTCCATCAGGCGCTGCGCCTCGGCGGTGTCGCCGCGCTTCATCGCCTCGGCCATGTCCTGGATCATCTTGTCGAGATCCTCGGGCGTGACCGTCTTCGATTGCTGGTTGTTCTGGTTCTTCTCGCCCGGTTCGCGGGGCTGGCGGCTCTGTTTCTCGGCCATCTGCGAGAGGAACTTGTCGAGGGCCTGCTTGAGGTCCTGCGTCAGGCGCTTGATCTCGTCGTCGGGGGCGTTGCGCTCGATCGCTTCCTTCAGCCGATCCTGAGCCTGCCGCAGCTGCTTCTCGGCATCCGACAGGTCGCCGTCCTCGATCTTGAGGGCCATCTCCCAGAGAAGATCGGCCACGTCGATCAGATCGGCATCGGTCTTGGCCTTGCGCAGGCGCTCGGTGGCGGTCCTGAGACCGAGGAACACCGGCGGCTGCGGCGTGAACATGTCGGGCGCGACCAGCAGCGCGTCGAGGGCGCCCTGGACCCAGAGGCGGTCGGTGTCGGGCGCCGTCACCAGGCGGCGGCGATCCTCCGCGAGCGCCCGTGCCAGGGGATCCCGGAAGGGCCGAGCCGGCAGCGTGATCTCGGAGACTGGCGTGCGCCCTTCCTGGCCGGCCTCGTCCTTGACGACGATCTGGTAGCGGACGCGGGCGCCCGACCACGGGCTATCGGTGAGGTCGACCAGGGTCTTGGTGTCGGTCTCACCCGAGGCGTCGGCCGGCAGCGCCAGGTTGATCCGCGGGATCGGCGCCAGCGAGCGGCCGGCTTTCATCGGCTCGATCACGCCTTCGGCGGAACTGATTCCGTAATCGTCCTTGGCCCGGTAGGTCAGGTTGAAGGTGCCGCGGCCGTTCATCTCCGGACCGCCCACGGCCGTCACCTCCGGCGGCTTGTCCGGGATCGCCTCCACGGTCAGGCGCTGGCGCCCGGCCGGGGTAACGATCACCAGTTCGGCGCCGCCGACGATCCGGTAGCGCTCCTCGCGCAGGTCGGGGCGCTGGTCCTGCCCCGGGATCGGCGTCAGTCCGGCATTGGGCGTCAGCGTCGTGTTCGCCGCCGCTCGGCCCTGGCCCGCGATCCGCACGATCAGCTGCGCGTTGACCGGCGCCCGCAGATGCTGGTCACTGCCATCCATGGCGATCAGGAGCGGCGGCAGCCTCGTGTAGAGCGGCGGATCGATCCAGCCGTCAACGCGGAAGTTCGGCCCCGGAGCGACCGGCTCGTGCCAGTCGAATGCGGCGCCGATCCGGTCCCGCCATTCGGGGCCGGCCACGAACAGGCTGGCGACCGCGGCGACCACCATTCCGGCGCGTAGCGCGTAGGGGTCGCGCCGGGTCATGCCGGGGCGCGGCAGCCCGACCTTGAGGGAAGCGACCGCCTGGGCGGCCCGGCGCTGGTGCAGCGCCCAGAGGGTCCGGCTGCCCGGATCCGCGGCGCCGACCGCCAGGGAATCCTGCGCCGCCGAGGCGGGGCCATGGCGGAGCGCCGGATCACGCGCCGCCGCCTCCCGGTCCAGCCGGGCCAGGGCGATCCGGCGATCCGGCCGCGCGAGATGCACGAGGGGCAGGAGCGCGACGACCAGCAGGAGGGCCAGCACGGCCAGCCCGATCTGTCGCCAAAGCGGGGCGAGATCGAGCCAGAGGCCGGCCCAGGACAGGGCAAGGAACAGCAGCAGGACGCCGAGCCCACGCCAGAGTACCGGCCAAGCCTGCTCCCACAGGGACGCCACCCGCGCCTGGGCGACGAGCCGGTCGAGCCGCGCGGCGGCCGCCTGTCCCGTGTCGGTGCCGGTCGTGCCGGTCGCGTTGCCGAAGCCGTCCCTGTCGTTCACGCCGACCGTTCCGCCTCACGCCGAGGAATGTGTCAGGGGCGCCCGGAAGGATCCAGGCCCCAACAACCAGAGGCTAGCATGGTGGGCCGCGCCGGTCGGCGGGTCAAATCGGCGCGACCGCGGGCTACGAAGCCGCCTTGGTAGCCACAAGCATGTTGCCACAGGCCAGCTCGGAAAAGGCATCCGGCGGAAGCGCGTTCAGGAACTTCCACCACAGCGGGTCCTGCTGGTCCATCGAGACTAGGTCGCTGACCCTCATTTGTGCAAACTCATTGCGCAGTTTCGGATCTTCGAGATGATGGGCGAAGCGCCCCAGGATCCACTGGATGGTGTAAGCGGCCGTTTGATGGGCTCCCGTGAAAGCCAGGTCGGTCTTGAACCCGTTATCCTCGAAGAGGCTAACTAACCCTTCGCGCGTGGCATTGAAGAAATGCGATGGGTAACCGTGAACCGGCTGTAGGAACGGCCAGTCGATGAAGACCTGATCGTTTGGCTTGAGCATACGCGCGATCTCCTGCACGACCAGCCAGGGCTTGCGTGTGTGTTCGAGAACCGCGAAGCACCCGATGCCGGACAAAGAGCCCGATCGGATCGGATAGAGGCAGTTCGGCTCGACGATCAGATCCGCCGAGCGGGAAGGGTAGACCTCGAGATAAAGGCAGTTCTCGAAGGTGCGCTCCCGATAACCGCAGCCGAGGTCAAGGAACAACTCGTCAGGGCAAGCCTTGATGAGATTGTCGAACATCTCGACGTTATGATTGGCGCTTTCGGCGGCGTAGTCGCTCAAATCGAAATGGCGATCCGTCGTAAAGATCGGGAATGTTCCGCTCGGATGCTGATCGAATGGTGCGAGTAGAGCGGATCTGAAACGTTCGTACTTCGCTCTGCGCAAATCGCGCATGACGACACGTCCTCTAATCGGAAGCCCTGTGATGGACCGAAGGGACGTTGGTAATCGATGAAGGCTGCTTCGAGCTTGCGTCGATGTCGGCCGTTGATCTAGTCCGATGCGTGGGTGAGAAGTCTCATAGTGGCCGTGCCGGCCTTCGGCAGGCCAACGACGCTCAGTTATGCGCCTGGATGAAATTCCGCACCTGCGGGTAAATCTGCGTCTCCCAGCGCTTGCCGGCGAAGACGCCGTAATGGCCGACGCCGGCCTGGAGGTGGTGCGTCCGCATGTAGGGGGCGAGCCCGGTACAGAGGTCGTGCGCCGCCATGGTCTGGCCGGGGGCGCAGATGTCGTCCCGCTCGCCCTCGACGGTCATCAGCGCCGTGCGGCGGATCGCTCCCAGATCGATCGGCTCGCCGCGATAGCGCAGCTCGTTCTTGGCGAGGGTGTAGTCCTGGAACACGGTCTTGACCGTCTCCAGGTAGAACTCCGCCGCCAGGTCGAGGACGGCGAAATACTCGTCGTAGAAGGTCTCGATCGCCTCGGCCTTGTCGTCCTCGCCGTTGGCCATGTGCCAGAACAGGTCGGAATGGCCCTGGACGTGGCGCTTGGTGTTCATCGACATGAACGCCGAGACCTGCACGAAGCCCGGATAGACCCTACGGCCGGCGCCCTTGTGTCGGGCCGGGACCGTGGCGATGAGATTCTTCTCGAACCACTCGATCGGCTTCGAGGTCGCGAGCTCGTTCACGCCGGTCGGGTTGATCCGGCAATCCACCGGCCCGGCCATCAGGGTCATGCTACGCGGAGCGGCCGCATCCTTCGCCTGGGCCATGACGGCGGCGGCGACCAGCGCCTGCACGGTCGGCTGGCAGACCGCCACCACGTGCGATCCCTCGCCCATGACCTGGAGGAACTGGATCAGGTGCGCGACATACTCGTCGAACCCGAACCGGCCCGCCGACAAGGGGACGTCCCGGGCGTTGTGCCAGTCGGTGATGTAGACGTCGTGATCGGGCAGCATCACGCGCACGGTGGCGCGCAGCAGGGTCGCGAAGTGGCCCGACAACGGTGCGACCAGCAGCACCTTGGGCTGCTCGGTGTGGATGTCCTTCTTGAAGTGCAGTAGGGTGCCGAACGGCGTGACCGTCACGGCCTCCTCGCTGACCGGCACGCTCCGGTTGCCCACGGTAACCGATTCGATCCCGTAGGCGGGCCGCGCGAAGGTCAGGCCCGCGCGCATCATCATGCGGGCATTGGCCGACATCCATCGGGCCGGCTCGCTCCAGCGGATCCAGGGCGACCACGCGTCGTTTATCATCCGGCCCCACGCCCGGGTCTGGGCGGCGAGGTCGGTCTGCAGGTCGAACGCATCGTACAGCATCGGGCGGGCACTCGCGGGCGCCCGGCCCGGCACGCGGGCGATCGGGACGGCAAACTTGGGCGGATGCCGGGATGGGAGATGCATCAGCATGGCCGGTGAGCATCGGCCCACCGCCCTAAGGTCGCAACTGTCCAAAAGGCTGAGGCCCACAGGAAAGCGAGGGCCGTGGCTTTGATGCACCAACTCTAGACTGTGCCGGCCCGCGGGGCCGGACGGTGCCGTCAGCCAAACATCCGGTCCGAAGAAAGGTCCGTCCGCCTCACGAGGCGCGGCGCACGACCGGGCCGGGCTCGGCCTCGGTCCGGCGATGCTCGCAGGCGATCTTGAGGTAGCGATCGCCGCCGCCGGGCAGCCCTGCCTGGGCCGCCATGGTCTGGGCGTGCATCAGGCACTCCATCGGCGAGTGGGCGGGCGCGACGATGATGTCGAGGGCGGTATCGCGGGAGCAATCCTGCGCCAGCAGGGTGCCAGCACAAATCAAGGCAACAGACAGCAATTCGGACATGACGGACCTCAGCTTCGATGGATCGAAAGGTCCGCGGGGTGCTCTTGGCGTCCGAGCCGCCGCGTTGTCGTTGCCTGGGTGCTTCCTCGCCTATTCCTAAATCGCCAAGCATGCGGCGTGCCAGCCGCGACGGATATTGCGAAGCGATTGATCTTACCGGGCTCAGTCCCGGGTCGAAAGCCACTGGGTCTCCGGTTCGATGGCCGGGAGAAGGGCCGCGACGGCATCGAGATCGACGACGTAGTGGTCGGTCAGCGCCTGCCACATCTCGGCCGAGGAACTGACCTGCGGCCTCAGGCCGTCGAGGGCGCGGGCGAGGAGTGCCGCATTCACGAGCTTCGGGCGTGCCACGAGTGGATCAGCGTTCAGCATCGGAATCGATCCCGTTTCGATACCGACACTGTCCGCCCGGTTTGGTTAATGTCGCGTTACGGACCTGCGCCAAACCTTTACGTCTTCTTGAGCCGGCGACACAAAGCCTTGCCAGACGGGCAATGTCCAATTGGATGGTGGATTTGGCTGTTCTCGGGCCGACAGACTCTTGCCGAGGTGCTCTATCCGCCCCAATAGCCTGGTGATCGCAGGCCTCTGCCGGTGCGGGGCGTCTGGTTCACAAGCCGGACCCCATCCCTTATCAGGCGGCAGAGATCGAGACGGTCCCGGCGGAGCGGGGATACGCCGCGCCCCGCGCGCGATCATCCGCATTGCGGGGCGGGCTCGGCCGAACGTGCGAGCGGAACACCATGGACGCCACACCTGAAGCGATCGGTCCGGCGCAGGGGCCGGCCACCCGGTTCGTGCTCGCCTCCGGCTCGCCGCGCCGCCTGGCGCTGCTGCAGCAGATCGGCATCGAGCCGGATTCGCTGCTGCCCGCCGACATCGACGAGACGCCGCGCAAGGCCGAACCGCCGCGCGACTTGGCCCGGCGCCTCGCCCGCACCAAGCTCGCCGCCGCGGAGGCCGCGCTGCATCACCAGGACCGGACGATCCCGACCTGGCTGCTCGCCGCCGATACGGTGGTGGCGGTCGGCCGCCGTGTCCTGCCGAAGGCCGAGGGGCCGGACGAGGCCGCCGATTGCCTGCGGCTCCTCTCCGGACGGCCGCATCGCGTCTTCACGGCGATCTGCCTGCTGTCGCCGAACGGACGGCGGGAGCGGATCGTCGAGACCCGCGTGCGGTTCAAGCGCCTCTCCGGCCGCGACATCCAGGGCTACCTCGCCTCGGGCGAATGGCGCGGGAAGGCGGGCGGCTACGCGATCCAGGGCCTGGCCGGCGCCTTCGTGGTGAAGCTCGTCGGCTCGTACAGCGCCGTGGTCGGCCTGCCGCTCTACGAGACCCTGAGCCTGCTCGACGGCGAGGGCTATCCGGTCCGGGCCGCCTGGGGCAGCCTCGCATGATCGAACTGCCCATTCTCCGAGAGCGCCGCCCGGCCTGCCCGATCTGCCGGCGGCCCGAGGCCGACGACTTCCGGCCATTCTGTTCGCAGCGCTGTGCCGATGTCGATCTCGGCCGCTGGCTGAACGAGCGCTACGCGATTCCGGAGGAACTCGACCCGGACGCGCCGCCCCCGGAGCCGGATCAGGAGCGCTGAAATTTTTCCGCCGTCTTCGTCACGTCGATGTCACGGCAAGGCTGGACAGGCCCCAGACTCCTGACTATACCCCGCGGCGTCCGAGGCCCACAGCGGCGCGGGCGACGCCCAGGTAGCTCAGTTGGTAGAGCATGCGACTGAAAATCGCAGTGTCGGTGGTTCGATTCCGCCCCTGGGCACCATCATCCCGCTGAGCGGTGGATGGTGCTGAAGTAAAACTCCCCCGCGAGATTGACACGCCCAGGCGCGGAGAGCGTATGTTTTGCGTCCTGCTCGATCCGGCGCTTCGTACGGTGTGCCGTCCGGGCGAGTTGTATCTCAAATCATCCCTTCGAGGCTGACGGCTTGATCGTGCATCGCCGGGTCATTGCAACAGCCCGGCTCCGTAAGCCTCACGCCTGACAGCCGGTAACGGGTCACGCCCGTAAGCCGCCCGGTCGGGGCAAAGCGATCGATCACGCATCAAAAATCCAACTCACCGGAGCGGTCAAATTTTTTGGTATGCCAGCCGAGTGGCATCCCAGGACAAGCTTCGCTACGCTGCCGAACACACGGCCGGCGCCGCCATGCGGAAAGCCTGAACCCGTACGCCATACGGGTTCGCCGCAGGACAAGACGAAGACGGACCTTGGGAGTCGAAGCATGCCCCGCAACATCCTGATCCTGGGGGCCTCGTACGGCTCCCTGCTGGCGACCAAGCTCCTGATGGCCGGGCACAACGTGACCCTGGTCTGCCGCCGGAAGACCGCGGACCTGATCAACCAGGAGGGGACCGAAGTCCGCATCAAGCTGCGGGACGAGCCGAACCATCGCGCGATCCTGTCGCGCGACCTGCCCGGCACCCTCGACGCCGCGCCGCCTGAGGATATCGACCCGTCGCGCTACGACCTGGTCGGCCTCGCCATGCAGGAGCCACAGTACAACAACCATACGATCCGGGTGCTGATGATCAAGATCGCGGCGGCGAAGCTGCCGTGCCTGTCGATCATGAACATGCCGCCGCTCTCGTATCTCAAGCGGATCCCGGCCCTGGCCGCGATGGACCTCGAGGACGCCTACACCAATGCCGGCGTCTGGGACCGGTTCGAGCCCGGGCTGGTCTCCCTGTGCTCCCCGGATCCCCAGGCGTTCCGTCCGCCGGACGAGGGGGCGAACGTGCTCCATGTCGGCCTGCCGACCAACTTCAAGGCGGCGATCTTCGCGGACGAGGCGCATAACCGGCTGCTGCGCGAGCTGGAAACCGACATCGACGCCGTGCGCCTCGACGGCCAGGACGTGCCGGTAAAGCTCAAGGTGTTCGATTCGCTGTTCGTCCCGCTGGCGAAATGGTCGATGCTGCTCACAGGCAATTACCGGTGCATCACGCCGCAGGAGCCGCAATCGATCCGCGACGCCGTGCATGGCGATCTCGCCAAGTCCCGCGCCATCTACGAGCATGTGGATGGCATCGCCCGGCGCCTGGGCGCCGATCCGCAGGATCAGGTGCCCTTCGAGAAATACGCCAAGGCCGCCGAGAGCCTGCTCAAGCCGTCCTCGGCCGCCCGGGCGGTGGCGAACGGCACACCGTTCATCGAGCGCGTCGACCTGCTGGTGAAGCTGATCTCGCACCAGCTCGGCACTCCCGATGCCGAGATCGACCGGACGGTCCAGATCGTCGACCGCAAGCTCGACGAGCGGGTGATCGAGGGCTGAACGGCCGCCGCGCGGCGTGCCGATCGTGTCCCGCGCGGCTCGCCTGGGAATAGTTTGCCGGATACGGTTGTGGCCGGCCCCCGGCACGGGTAGATGCGCCCGCTCGGAAGTGGGAGCCGGGGCACACGGATGGGCGATGACGTGGCCGCTCTCCTCCTGGCCCTGGCCACCGAGAATGCCGAGCTGCGCGCGCAATTGGCCGCCGCCCAGGACATGCTGATGGAAACGGCGATCGATGCCGGCCATCTGCACGCCCGGATCGAGGCGGTTCAGGCCGAGCGCGATTCCTGGCGAGCGGAGGCGGAGCGTCTGAGCCGGCCGAGCACCGGAACCGGCGCACGGTGACGGCGATAGCCTCTCGATCATCGCGAAACCTGTCCGGCAGACGCGGCGTAGAACCCTCCGGCGCGTCGGCGCCGGTATGGGACCGGAGGTCGGTCCTCACGTCGGCGAGGCCGGGCGGGCGCCACGCGTCACAATCACGCAAAAGTTGCGGTGAGATGCATATATTCTTCTTGAAGTTGTGACGTGATGGCCTAAACCCGGTTCGATTCCGGTTCGGAACCAGACCCTGCATGCCAAAACCGAAGTTCTCCGAATACCGGACGTGTGCAGCGGCGTTCCAAGGCGCGCTCGATGCTCTGGATGTGATCGGCAGCTGGTCGTGGGATGCCGCCTCGGATAGCATCCAAGCCGATCTGTTCGTGGCGCTGCTGTTCAACGTCGATCCGGAGGAGGCCGAGGCAGGCCTGCCCCTCGACGCCTTCCTCGCCAGCATCCACCCGGAGGATCGGGACCGGGTGCAGGCGCATATCCGCAGGGGCGGCCGCGACGGCGGGCTCTACGTCATCGAGTATCGGGTCTGCTCGGCCGACGGCATCACCCGCTGGGTGCTGGGCCGGGGCCGCTTCCTGCACAACCACAGAGGGCAGCCGGTCAGCGGCCGCGGGATCATCGTCGACATCACCGACGTGCGGATGGGCGAGGCCACGATGGGCGCCGTCGAGACGACCGAATTTCATGAGCCCGAGCCGCCGCTGGAGCGCGCCGCCGACTTCGCCATGGCGGCGCATCGGGCGATCTGCGAGTTGCAGGACCCGGCCCTCAAGGCCCGGGCGGAAGCGCTCCTGCTTGATCTCGGTCGCAAGCTCGCCGAGCAGGAGTGGCGCATGCGCCGGACGCAGATGAACTGAGTCCGGCTTCGGCGGGATTCAGGCCGGGTCCGGTTCGGTGAGGTGCAGGTAGGCCGGGTCGAACTCGGCCGCCGCCTTCAACCCGTCCCAGTCGTGGACGATCAGGCGCCGGCTGCGAAGCGTGATCAATCCGGCTTCCTTCAGGTCGCGGATCGTGCGGTTGACGTGGACCGGCGTGATCCCGAGGGCATCCGCCAGCTCAGGCTGGATCATCGGCATCTCGCAGCTCCGATCCGGGGCGAGGCCGACGACGCCCAGGCGCGTCACCAGCTCGCAAAACAGATGGGCCATGCGAGCATAGGCATCCCGCCGGCCGGTGTTGAGCATCCACTCGCGAACTATGGCGGCGTCGATCAGCGTCGCGCGCCACAGGACGTCGCCCAACCGTGGAAACGCACGCAGCAATGCTCGCACCGCATCGTGCTGGACGAAGCCGATCCGACACGGGCCGACCGTGCCGATGCTGATGTCGAGGACCTTTAGATGCAGGCTCTGGATGTCGGGTATGTCGCCGGCGACGTGGTAGGCCATGACCTGCCGCTTGCCGCCCAGCGTCGTCTTGTAGGTGCAGGCGATCCCTTCGAACAACGCGAAGCAGCGTGCGGGACGATCGCCCTCGCGCACGATGTCCTGATACGCCTCGAACTGCACCATCTGCAGGGGCAGGGCGAGAAGCGCCGCCCGTTCGTCGTCCGTGAGTGTGAAGAGGGCGATGCTTTCGATTTTGCGGACGAACGGATGCTTGTCGGTTTGGTGAAGAGTACCCGTCATCGCGCCTCCGCCGACCGGCGAGCACCCCGGGCCTCGCCGCCATCGGCGCTCAAGGTCTGCGCCGATCCCGCCACCCCATAGCAGCCACACTTCACCTCTGCCACAGTCGAGTGACTGATGCTCACCGGAAAGTACCGTATAATAAAGTACAGTATTGATGGAAGGCATAAATACTTGTGCTGATCGGACGAAAGTATCAGATGACCTCAAGGAACGTAGAGTTTCCCAGGCATCGATCAAGTCGTATCGGACGGCATGGCGTCCCCGGGTACGGCCGAATCCCGCGATGCCAAGATCACCGTGTGTCGGGGCCATTTGCCGGTCGGATTGATGCTTCGCTTCGCCGTCGAGGTGGCTGAAGGCACGTTCTTAGGCTCGATCCCGTGAGGTGCGAAGGTCCGATCGGGCGCGTCGCCTTTGGGAAAAGGCGGGTGATCTGTCGAGGGCGCGCCATGACGGCAGCATCCTGAAAGATCCGGCACCGGTCTCCGAAAAAGACGGTGCTGCCGGACAGGACGATTCGCGCGACGGGTCTGAGTTCGGAGCGTTCGCTCGTTCCAAGGCACCGACCGACAGTCGATTCACGCGCGTCAGTCTTTATAGCCAGCTATTCATTTACATCGACGACCCGGTCAATGATCTAATGCGCGAGATTGAATAATTTTGCTATATTTTTAGATCAAGTCGTCTATTTGGAATAACATGATATCTCAGAAAATTTCTAGTCCGTGATGTAATAAATCATTCCCCTTTCATACTAATTTTGAGAAACTTGCTCCTCAATTTTGAATTATTTCCTGTGTTATATGAACGTTCTAAATGTTATGGAATTGCCATTGCCGCATGTCGAACACTTTTGTTGAGTGGGAGGGTGTTGTGAAGATATCGACATTGATTATTCTATTTACGACGTTAATCAGCGCCGTGTGCTTGGCCGTCACCGGTCAGGTGATAGTGAGAGAAGACCGTGATTATCAGAGTAGTGTCGATGCCCGCATCGGCGTTTCGACATCTCGGACGATTCTCGCAGCATCGACGCGGATTTCGCAGGAGCGTGGGCCGACCAACGCGGCTCTGGGGAGCGAGCGGCCCCTGTCGAGCGCGACCGAGCAGGCTCTTACCGAAATCCGCGGCTTGAGCGACGCGGCTTTGCGCGACGCGACAGCCGTCACGTCCGCATTGCCGGCGCAGTGGAAAGTCCAGGCGTCCGATGCCGTGGCGGACGCCACGCGTCTCCTCGCTGCAGCGCGCCGGCGTGTCGATGCCCTGACGGGCCAGCCCCTGGCGCAGCGGCGTCCGGATGAGGTGGCCGGCGTGGTGGACGCCCTGATCGCCGTTCCCCCCACCCTGGATTCCGCTCTGAACGCCGTGGACGAGATGGCGGTGACGGCCGATTCACGTCTGGGCTCCTGGCTGACGATGACGCGGACCGCCACCGAACTGCGCGATGTCGCCGGTCAGATCGGCTCGGTGTTCACGCCGGCATTGGTCGGCAAGCGGGCGATGACCATCGGGGAGATCGGCCAGTACAACCGCCTGAGCGGGCAGGTCGACGCCCAGATCCGGCAGATGCTCCTGGCGCGGGGCAAGATCGGCGAGGATGCGCGGGTCGACGAGTTCCTGAGGACGCTCCAGGCCAAGTACGTCGAGGGCGGCCGGCGGCTCGCGGCCGGGATCGTCGAGCAGAGCCTCGCCGGGCGCCCCTCCGACCTCTCGGTCCAGGACTTCGGGGGGCAGTATGTGCCGGCGATGCGGTCGATCATCGAATTGCGGGAGCGCCTGTTCGACCTGGTTTCCGATCAGATCGAGCGGCGGATCGAGGCGGCGCGGATCCGCCTGTACGTCTACCTGCTGTGCGGTCTCGCCGTGATCGCGACCTGTGCCGGTGTGATCGTCCTGTGCATCCGCAAGGTGTCGCTCCCGATCCGCCGGATGGCGCAGGTGATGAGCCGGATCTCCGACGGCGACACCGAGATCCGCGTCCCCGACACGGAGACGAAGAACGAAATCGGTGCGATGGCCGCGGCCGTGCAGGTGTTCAAGGACAACCTGATCCGCACCCGCGCCTTGGAGGCCGAAGCCGCAGAGGCGCGGGCTGCCGCCGAGGAGCAGCGCAAGGCCGGCATGCGCCAGATGGCCGAGGCCTTCGAGCATGCGGTCGGCGGCATCATCGGCATGGTCTCGTCCTCGGCCACCGAGCTGCAGGCCACCGCCGGCGCGATGTCGGCCATGGCCGGCCAGACCTCGGCCCAATCCGGCGCCGCGGCCTCCGCGGCCGACGAGGCGGCCAGCAACGTCAATACCGTGGCGGCTGCCGCCGAAGAGCTGGGCTCGTCGGTCCAGGAGATCGGGCGGCAGGTGGACGACTCGGCCAAGCTCGCAAACAACGCCGTCGACGAGGCCGGGCAGACTGCCGGCTTCGTGCAGGCGTTGAGCGAGGCTGCGGGCCGGATCGGCGACGTGGTCCGGCTGATCTCGGATATCGCCGGCCAGACCAATTTGCTGGCCTTGAACGCGACGATCGAAGCGGCCCGCGCCGGGGAAGCGGGGAGGGGCTTCGCGGTGGTCGCCTCCGAGGTGAAAGCCCTCGCCGAGCAGACCGCCAGGGCGACCGAAGAAATCGGTCAGCAGATCGGCCAGATCCAGGGCGTGACCGGCCAGGCCGTCTCGGCCATCGGCGCGATCACGGCACGGATCCAGGAGATCAGCGGTGTGGCGACGTCGATCGCCGAGGCGGTCGAAGAGCAGGGTGCAGCGACTCAGGAGATCGCCCGCAACGTCGCCCAGGCGGCGCAGGGCACCGGTACGGTGACCAACAACATTGCCGGCGTGGCTGGCGCCGCCGAGGAGACCGGCGCCGCCGCGACCCAGGTTCTGGACGCGGCCACGGAGCTGTCGCGCCAGTCCGAGCACCTCACCGCCGAGGTCGCACGCTTCCTACACACTGTCCGTGCGGCCTGACCGATCGGCACGGGGTGCTCCGGCCCCGGGGAAAGGGGCTGGAAATCTCCGGCCCGTCCGCGCACACACGCGATGCGGCGCGGTCGCCGTGCAGCCTGACGGAACGGTCCGATGAACACGGCAGATCTCGCCCCGCACGCCCATCAGGTCCTGCGCGAGGCGACCCTGCCCGAGCTGCCGAACCATTACCGCGGCAAGGTCCGGGACAATTACGACCTGCCGGACGGGCGGCGCATCCTGATCACCTCGGACCGGATCAGCGCCTTCGACCGGGCGCTCGCCGCGATCCCGTTCAAGGGCCAGGTGCTGACCCAGACCGCGCGCTACTGGTTCGAGCGCACCGCCGATCTCTGCCCGAACCACGTCCTCGCCTATCCGGACCCGAACGTCGTGGTCGGTCGCCGCCTGGAGATCCTGCCCGTGGAGGTGGTGGTGCGGGGCTATCTCGCGGGCACCACCTCGACCTCCGTGCTGACGCGCTACCGGGCTGGCGAGCGGGAGATGTACGGGCATCGCTTCCCGGACGGCATGCGGCCGAACGAGCGCCTGGAGAAGCCCATCATCACGCCCACCACCAAGGCGTTCGACGGGGGCCACGACGAGCCGCTGACGGAAGCCGGGATCCTGGAGGGCAACCTGCTCAGTCCGGAGCAGTGGCGGACCGTCTCAGAAGCGGCTTTGGCGCTGTTCGCCCGCGGGCAGGACCTGGCGGCCGAGCGTGGGCTGATCCTGGCGGATACGAAATACGAATTCGGCACGGACGCGGAGGGCCGTATCGTTCTCGCCGACGAGATTCACACGCCGGACAGCAGCCGGTACTGGTTCGCCGCGAGCTATCCCGAGCGTTTCGCCGCGGGTGCCGCCCCGGAGAGCTTCGACAAGGACTTCGTGCGCAACTGGGTTGTCGCCCGCTGCGATCCCTACAAGGACGCGATCCCCGAGATCCCGGCGGAAATCGTCCTGGAGACGGCCGCGGTCTACATTCGCGCCTATGAGACGATCACCGGAGCGCGCTTCGCGCTGCCCGACCCGAGCGAAGTGCCGCTCGATCGCATCCGGCGCAACCTCGCCGCCTATCTGGCGGCCGAGCCGATCCGCTGAGGGCGGGACGGCGCGCAGGGCGCCGTCCCCTCCCATCCCGTCAGGCGGCCGCCTTGATCGGGGCCGGGGCGGGCGCGTCCATGGCCCGCAGGTAGACGTCGAGCAGCGTCTCGTGCTCGTCGCGCTCGTCCTTGTCCTGTTTGCGGATCTTCAGGATCTCCTTGAGGATCTTGACGTCCAGGCCCTCGCCCTTGGCCTCGGCGAAGACTTCCTTCTTCGCCTCCATCAGGTCCTTGATCTCCTCCTCCAGCCGTTCCACGCGCTCGATGATCGAGCGGATGCGGTCGCCCGCGACGCCCACGGTGTCGGTCATGTCGGTCATGCAAAGCCTCGTCGTATGACGGGCCGTACCCTCGCGGCAGAGGGTAAGCAGGGGGTTAAGGCCGGGGTGCGCTGGCGCCGATCCGCGTCTCGATCCACCCGACGATCGCGTCGGCTACCTGATCGCTGTTCGATTCCAGCATCATCATGTGGCCGTTGCCGTGGATGCCCTGCTCAGCGAGGGCCAGCCGGTCCGGCTTGGCTCCGGCCTGGGTGAGGAAGGCCGCGGTGCAATCGTCCATGGTCGCCCGGAACGAGGCTTCCGCGGTGACGATCACGGCCGGCACCTTGGCGAGATTCGGCAGGGCGCGGGCGGGCTCCGCCTGTAGCCAGCAGCGGATCTGGTCCGGAGCAGCCGCGCGCTCGGCCTGGACCACGGTCAGGTCCGTCGGGCCGCTCACCGGCGGCTCGAAATGCAGCGGCACCCGGGTGATCCCGTAGGGGCGGGCCCGGGCGTCGCCGACCCGCTCGTACCAATCGGTGCCGCCCTTGAACCGGATGTCGAAGAAGGTCGGCCCGTTCGGCTCGACGGCGACATGCGCCTTCACGAGGTCCGGCCGCTGGTCCGAGACCGCCCAGCCGAACACGCCGGCCTGCGAGTGGGTCAGCACGATCGCCGGCCCGATCTTTTCGAGCAGCGCGATCAGCGCCGGATCGACTAGCTCCTCGCTCCGCAGGGCACTCGCGATGTAGGGCACCTGCGACCGATAGAACTGATCGAAGGCGGCATTGCCGCGCAGACCCGCTCCGCCGGGCCATTGGGTATGGAGTTTTGCCTGCGGGTAGAGTTCGGACCGCTCCTGCCCGGTGAACACCGTTTCAAGATCCTCAGCGGGCAGGCGCGCGTAGGGTCCGTACGTCTCCGCGTCGCCGCCCGAGCGGCCCCGCCCGACCTGATCGACCACGTAGACCGCGAAACCCTTGGCGGCGAAGCGGTCCGCCCAGCCGGGCCGTCCGTCGGGCGTGCCCAGGAAGTTGGTCCCGGTCTGCGCCGTGCCGTGAACCATCACGACCGGATAGGGCTGCGTGACCCGCCCCGGCGCGCGGTATGCGACGAACATCTGCCCGAGGGCGGTGGTCCGGCCGTTCGCGGTCTCGTAGCGGCCGCCGACGAAGAAGTAGCCGGCGGGCTGCGTCGGCTTGAACGGCCCGGACTCGTCGGCCTGGGTGCGTTGGGCGGCGCCGAGACAGAGCAGCGCCAGGGCGCCTGCGGCGGCACGTTTGAGCATGGTGGCCTCCCGCCGATGTCTCACGTGACCGGCGGGAGGCCGGTCATCGGAAAAGGCCCGGCCGCATTCCGAGCGGCCGGACCACCGGGGTCAGGCGTGGGCGAAGCGGCGCTTCTTGCCCAGCGCCTCTTCCACCGTGCCGGCGCCGTCGAGGTAGCCGTGCACCTTCGGGTTCGGCATGATCAGCGAGCCCACGAAGGCCACCGCCATCAGCACGGTCACGTACCAGAAGAACGTGCTCTCCATGCCGTTGTCCTTGAACCACAGGGCGACGAACTCGGCGGTGCCGCCGAATAGGGCGTTGGCCAGGGCGTAGGACAGGCCGACGCCCAGCGCTCGCACGTTGGTGGGAAACAGCTCGGCTTTCACGATGCCGCTGATGCCGGTGTAGAACGACACCACTGAGAGACCGAGTGTGATCAGCGCGAAGGCCAGGTAGGGATCCTTGTTGGTCCCCAAAGCCGTCATCAGCGGCACCACCATGAGTGTGCCGAGGCCGCTATAGAGCAGCATGTTCGCCTTGCGGCCGATCTTGTCGGACAGCGCACCGAACAGCGGCTGGATCGCCATGTAGACGAACAGCACGACGGTCATGACCTGCGACGCCGACGTCTTCGGCATGCCGGCGGTGTTGACCAGGTACTTCTGCATGTAGGTCGTGAACGTGTAGAAGCTCAAGGACCCGCCGGCCGTGTAGGCCAGGACGACGCAGAACGCCCGCCAATGCTTGAACAGCTCGGCGAAGGTGCCGGCGGTCTCCTTGTCACCGGCTTCCTTGGTCTCGGCGAGCGAGCGCCGGAGATAGAGGGCGACCACTGCCAGCCCGGCGCCGATGAAGAACGGGATGCGCCAGCCCCAGGCGGTCAGCTCGGGCGCGGTCATCACGGTCTGGAGCAGCACCAGCACCAGCGAGGCGAGCAACTGCCCACCGATCAGCGTGACGTACTGGAACGAGGCGAAGAATCCGCGCTTCCCCTTGATCGCCACCTCGCTCATGTAGGTCGCCGAGGTGCCATACTCGCCACCCACCGACAGGCCCTGGAGCATGCGCGCGAGCAGAAGCAACACGGGCGCGAGCGTGCCGACATGCTCGTAGGTCGGCAGGATGCCGATCAGCAGCGAGCCGAAACACATCATCAGCACCGAGACGACCATTGAGGTCCGGCGCCCGACCCGGTCGGCGATGCGGCCGAACAGCCAGCCGCCCACGGGCCGCATGAAGAAGCCGACCGCGAAGATGCCGGCGGTCTGGAGGAGCTGGCTGGTGGAATCGCCCTTCGGGAAGAAGGCGGGCGCGAAGTAGAGCGCGAAGAACGCGTAGCAGTAGAAGTCGTACCACTCGACCAGATTGCCCGAGGATGAGCCGACGATCGCCCAGATGCGACGGCGGCGGTCTGCGGCGTCGTCGGCGGCGCTCGGCGCGATACCGATCGTATCGTCCCTCAAGGCGGACATGGCGTCTCCGTCTCACGGCTCATCGGCCGGTAACAGCCGGCCTATTCTTCGATAAGCGCGACGTTACAGGCGACGATCGTGATCGCAAGTCCGTGATCGGACTTTGACCGGGACAGTGGCTGCCTGTGTCACTTCTCATAGGCCCCTATGGCAGGGCGGGACGGAACGGTTTCGCACGGGACCCCGTTGCGGCCCGGCATGGGTGCCGTGGGCGCCTCAACCACAACGGGACGAAATGCCATGACGCGGATCTTCAGGGACACGGTGGCGGCCGCCATCCTCATCGCCGGCGCGGCGACGGCCTTCGCGCAGGGCGGCCCGGGCGGAGGTGGCGGTCCGGGCGCCGGCGGCCCCGGCGGCGGTGCCGGCCCGGCGGCCGGCGGCGGCGCAGGACCGGGCGGGGCCGGCGGTGGTGGCATGCGCGGGGGTGCCGGCGGCGCCGAGGGCGGCGGGATGCGCGGTGGTGGCGCCGAAGGCGGTGCGCGCGGCGCCGAGCCCGGCGGTCCGGCCTCACGCGGCGCCGAGGGTCCCGGCCGGCCCGGACCGGCCGGCGGTCCTCCCGGCGAGCGCAACGGCGCTGCGGACAGGAACGGGCCGGGCGGCAATCCCGGTGCCGGCGAGCGGGGCGGGCGCGACGGCGGCCCGGCCGAGCAGCGCGGCGGTCGCGACGAGACCGGTCCGGGCCAGCGCGGCGACCGAGGCGGGCGTGACGAGACCGGCCCCGGCCAGCGCGGCGATCGTGGCGCGGCGGGTGATCGGGGCGATCGGGGTGGTCGCGACGGTGCCCGGGGCGCCCGCGGCGGCGGTTCGGCCCGCGGCGCGGTCAACCGGCTCGACACCCGCCAGCGCACCGAGTTCCGTGGTTCGATCACCCGGCTCGGCGTCTCACCGCTCCGCGACGTGGCGTTCGGTCTCGCGGTCGGCACCGCGATCCCGCGCTCCGTCAGCCTGCACCGGCTGCCGCCCGCGATCGTCGAGATCGTGCCGGAATACGAGGGCTACGACTTCATCCTCGTGCGCGACGACATCGTGATCATCGATCCCGACACCTACGAGATCGTGGACGTAATCCCGGCGTAAGGTACGCCGAGGCCATCCGACCGCGCATGCAAGCGTAAACACACCAAATGCCCGATCGCCAGGATGTAGAACGCCTGGCGATCGGGCATTTTTGCGAGACTTACGAAGAAGGATCTGACAACCTGATCGATGTGAGAAGGCCTGTTGAAAGAAACGTGAAAGATCCAGGAGGTTAAAAGAACGAACGGCATAGCTGATGCGTCTGCATCGAGCACCGTGACGATTGGGTGGACGATCCAGCGCCGAGTGCCTGGGACTTGCGCTTCGACGGCGGGCAATGATGTTCATGGCCGGACTTGGCACGCGGGGCCTGCGGGATGGCCGATCGTTCATAGGTAGATGTGAAGACGAAGCATGTCGGAACCCGATTTCAAGGCGGCCGGACTTGCCGGACTCTCGCGCCCGCGCATCGGCGTGTCCGGTCGTGCCGTGCTCCTGATCCTCGCTGTGGTGTGCACCGCCTTCGCGGCGAGTTCCGCCTACCTCTACGCCACGCAATCCGCCGCCCTGCGGACCAGTCTCAACGCCAGCATGTCCAGCCTGAGTGCCGCGTCTGCGCGGAGCGTCGGCAACTGGCTGCGCGGCAAGCTCGAATTGACGCAGCTCATGGCGCAGCAGATCGCGGTCGTCGGCGTCGGGCCCAAGGCGGACGACGTGCTCGGCTTGCCGTTGGCACGCGAGGTCTTCTTCAGCGCCTATCTCGGCCGTGTGGACGGATTCTTCACGGAGATGCCCAAGACGGAGCTGCCCGCCGGTTACGATCCGCGTGAGCGGCCCTGGTACAAGGATGCCCTGGCGGCGGGACAAGCGGTGCTGACCGAGCCCTATACCTCGGCCGGAACGGATGTCGTTACCATCACCGCGGCGGGGCCGATCCTCGCCGAGAACCGGGCGGTCCTCGGCGTGATCGGCGGCGATTTCGACAGCGCCGCCCTGACCCGGATGATCGCGGAGGTCGCCACGGGTGACACAAGCTACGCCTACCTGGTGTCGGGCTCCGGAACCGTGCTGGTCCATCCGCGGGCGGAGCTGATCGGCAAGCCGCTGTCGGACCTGTTGTCCGGACCGCTCCCGAAGATCGGCAGCACCCTGGCCGAGACCCGCGAGGGCGACCGGGCGACCTTCACGGTGTTCGCCCGCGTCCCGAACTTGCCGCCGTCGCTCGACTGGTACGTCGCTATCTCAGTGGACAGCGCCACAGCGTTGGCCCCGACCACGGCCCTGGCGCGGGACCTGGCGGTGACCACCCTTCTCGTGCTCCTCGTCCTCGCGATCGTGATCGGCCGGCTGATGACGATCACCGTGTCGCGTCCGCTGAACCGCCTGGTCGGGGTTCTGCAGCGGATGAGCCAGGGCGCGCTCGATACCGACATCGCGGAGGCGCGGCGCAACGACGAGATCGGCATGGTCGGCCGCGCCGTGGAGGGCATCAAGGCGTTGGTCGCCCAGAAGGCAGCGGAGCAAGCCGAGGCGAAGCGCCTGGCCGACGAGGCCGCTGCAGCCGAGCGCAAGCACGCCATGGTCGCGCTGGCGGATGGGTTCGAGCGGGCCGTGGGCGCGATCGTCGGCATGGTCGCGTCCTCGGCGACACAGCTTCAAGGGACCGCGCAGACTCTGACGGGGACCGCGACCCGGGCTGCGGCGCAATCCACCAGCGTCGCGGCGGCGGCTGAGGAGGCCGCCGCCAATGTCCGCACCGTCGCGGCGGCCGCCGAGCAGCTCGGCTCCAGCGTGCAGGAGATCGCCAGTCAGGTCGGCGGCTCGGCGAGCCTCGCCCATGCGGCGGTCGGCGAGGCGGACCAGACCGGACAGCTGGTGCAGGAACTGGCCCAGGCGGTGTCCAAGATCGGCGATGCGGTCGGGCTGATCTCCAGCATCGCCTCGCAGACCAACTTGCTGGCGTTGAACGCGACGATCGAGGCGGCTCGCGCGGGAGAGGCGGGTCGCGGCTTTGCCGTGGTGGCGTCCGAAGTGAAGGAACTGGCCGCGCAGACCGCCAGGGCGACGGAAGAGATCACCGGCCTGATCAGCCGGATCCAGGGCTCGACCGATCACGCCGCGCAGGCGATCGGCGGGATCGTGATCCGCATCCGCGACATCAACGACGTGACCGGCGCGGTGGCGGCGGCCGTCGAGGAGCAGGGGGCGGCGACCCAGGAGATCGTGCGTAACGTCACGCAGGCGGCGAGCGGCACGGACGAGGTGACGACGAACATCACCGGCGTCGCCGAGGCGGCCGAGCAGACCGGCACCGCGGCTCATCAGGTCCTGGACGCGGCCTCCGCGCTCTCGCGTCAGTCGGCGCAGCTCGACGCGGAGATTGCCCGCTTCCTACACACCGTGCGCGCCGCCTGAGCCGCCGACGTGCCATCTTGGAATGCCGGCTGGCAGACGGACATGGTCATCGAGAAACGGTGGCTATTTTCCGCAGGACCCTCGTCGGCGCTTTCTTCCAGGGGCGACCCAGGAACGTAGATATTCTTCCCTTCTTCCGGTCCGATCAAAAAATCGCCTCGCAACGGGAAATCAGCTCAGACCGGGTCGTTTGTCGTATCTTTCCGCCGGATGCTTGCATCTTCAAATGACCATGAGGTCTGTTCAATCTCAAGATTTCGATTTCTGAAGCTTAGATTTTCGTGAAACGCCGCCAACGGCACTGGACGGTGACTTCGGAAAGCGCGACCTTTGCTGCAGAAATAGATTTGTCATCCTCGATTCGCGGAGACCGGCGTGTCTGACCTTGGCGGCAACGCGCCCGAGCCTGCGACGATCCCGCATCCGCGCCTCGGCCTGGCCGGCCGCGCGACGCTCCTGATCCTCGGGATCGTCTGCGCGGTCTTCGTTGCTTCCTCGACCTACATCTATGTCGTCCAGGCGGGTGCCCTGCGGGGCAACGTGGCGCTCACCATGACGAACCTGAGCGCCTCGGCGGCGCAGAGCGTCGGCAATTGGCTGCGGGGCAAGCTCGACCTGACACAGCTCATGGCGCAGGAGGTCGTCACCGTGGGGCCGGGCCCCGAGGCAAGTCGCGTCCTCGGCGCACCGATCGCGCTGGATGCCTTTCTGATGAACTTCTTCGGCCGCACCGACGGGTTATACGCGCGGATGCCGAAGGGCGAGGTCAAGGCAGGGTACGATCCGCGCCAGCGCCCGTGGTACAAGGGCGTGGAGGCCGCCAAAGGCCCGTTCCTGACGGAGCCCTATATCGGCTCGAGCAACGGTAAGCTCACGATCACCGGTGCCGCTCCGGTGGTGGACGAGACGGGAACGTTCCACGGCGTGGTCGGCAGCGATTTCGACTCCGACGCGCTGGCCCGGATGATCGGCGCGGTGGCCACTGGTGGGAACGGCTACGCCTATCTGGTTTCCGGTTCCGGCAAGGTGCTGATTCATCCGCGCGCCGAGTTGATCGGCAAGCCGCTGTCGGAACTGCTCTCCGGGCCGCTGCCAAAGATCGGCGAGCAGGTGTCCGAGACCCGCGAGGGCGATCGGGCGACGCTCACGGTCTTCGCCCGCGTCCCCAACCTGCCGGCCTCTATCGACTGGTTCGTCGCTCTCTCGGTCGACAAGGCCGCGGCCTTCGCGCCGGTCGATCGTCTGGCCCTCCTGCTGGCGGCGGCGACGCTCATCGCGCTGCTGGTGCTCGGTCTCGTGGTCGGCCGGCTGATGACCGTCACCGTGTCGCGTCCGTTGAACCGCCTCGTCGAAGCGCTGCAGCGCATGAGCCAGGGTGAAATCGATGCCGAGATCGCCGAGGCCAAGCGCAGCGACGAGATCGGCCTGGTCGGCCGCGCGGTCGAGAGCATCAAGGCGCTGGTCGCCCGGAAGGCCCGCGACGAGGCCGAGGCGAAGCGTGTTGCCGACGAAGCCGCCGCGGCCGAGCGCAAGCGCGCGATGATCGCGCTCGCCGACGGCTTCGAGCGGGCGGTGGGCAGCATCGTCGGCATGGTCTCATCCTCCGCCACCGAGCTGGAGGCGACGGCGCAGACCCTGACGGCGAGCGCGACCCAGGCGGCGGCGCAATCGACCAGCGTCGCGTCAGCGGCCGAGGAGGCCGCCACCAACGTCCGCACCGTCGCAGCCGCCGCCCAGCAACTCGGCAGCAGCGTGCAGGAGATCGCAGGGCAGGTCGAAGGCTCGGCGAGCCTCGCCCAAGCGGCGGTCGGCGAGGCGGACCAGACCGGACAACTGGTGCAGGAACTGGCCCAGGCGGTGTCCAAGATCGGCGATGCGGTCGGGCTGATCTCCACCATCGCGGCCCAGACCAACCTCCTGGCCCTGAACGCGACGATCGAGGCGGCGCGCGCCGGCGAGGCGGGCCGTGGCTTTGCCGTCGTCGCCTCCGAAGTGAAGGAACTGGCCGCGCAGACCGCCCGGGCGACGGAGGAGATTACCGGCCTGATCGGCCGGATCCAGGGCTCGACCGATCACGCCGCCCAGGCGATCGGCGGCATCGTCACGCGCATCCGCGACCTCAACCAGGTGACCGGCGCGGTGGCGGCTGCGGTGGAACAGCAGGGCGCGGCCACCCAGGAAATCGTCCGCAATGTCGGCCAGGCCGCCGGCGGGACGGACGAGGTCACCACCAACATCACCGGCGTCGCCGACGCGGCCGAGCAGACCGGCGCGGCGGCCCATCAGGTGCTGGCCGCGGCCTCCGAATTGTCGCGGCAATCGGCGCAGCTCACCCGGGAGGTCGCCGGGTTTCTGCACACCGTCCGGGCCGCCTGAGCCGGGCTATCATCGCCCGCCGTCGAGAAGCTTCGAGACCACGCGAGCGGTGTAGTCGACCATCGGCACGATGCGGGCGTAGTTCAGCCGCGTCGGGCCGATCACCCCGACGACGCCGACGATCTTCTGCGACCCGTCCCGGAACGGCGCCGCGATCAGCGACGAGCCGGACAGCGAGAACAGCTTGTTCTCCGAGCCGATGAAGATCCGCACGCCCTCGCCGCCCTCGGCCCGGGCCAGGAGGTCGATGACGTCCTTCTGGGTCTCCAGGTCGTTGAACAGCAGGCGGATGCGTTCGAGATCCTCGACGGCGCGCAGGTCGTCGAGCAGGTTCGCCTGGCCGCGCACGATCAGCTGGCGGGCCTCGCTCGGGCCCACCGGGGTCGCCAGGCCGGCATCGACCAGGCGCTCGGTCAGCGCGTCGAGCTCCCGCTTCATCGCGGTGCGTCCGGCCTCGATTTCGGCTCGCAGGGTCCCGAGGGTGCGGCCGTGCAGGCGGGCGTTGAGGAAATTCGTCGCTTCCTGGAGCGCGCCGGCGGGTAGGCCCGGCGGCAGGTCGACCAGCCGGTTCTCCACCGAGCCGTCATCCGAGACCAGCACCACCAGGGCCCGGGCCGGATCGAGGCGGACGAACTCGATATGCTTGAGGTGCACGTTCGCCTTGGTGGTCAGCACCACGCCGGCCCCGCGGGAGATGCCCGACAGCATGGTCGAGGCTGCGGCCAGCGCCGAATCGAAGGTGTGCCCGGAGGCGGCGGCGCGCATCTCCGCCTCGATCCGGGCCTGCTCCTCCTGGCCGACATCGCCGAGTTCGAGCATGGCGTCGACGAAGAAGCGCAGGCCGAGCTCGGTCGGCAGGCGGCCGGCCGAGGTGTGGGGCGCGAAGATCAGGCCGGAATGCTCCAGATCCGCCATGACGTTGCGGATCGAGGCCGGCGACAGCGCCATGGGAAGGATGCGCGCCAGGTTGCGCGATCCCACCGGCTCGCCAGTCGTGAGGTAGCTCTCGACGATCTGCCGGAAGATCTCGCGGGCGCGCTCGTTGAGGGCGGCGAGAGCCTGCATCGAAGGATCGAGCGGAAAGGGGGTGTTCGGGTCGGTCACGCGGTCATCCTGTCGTGCGATCATGTCCGCCCGGTGTCCGGGGAGCAATCCTTGCGGCGATGCTTGCCCGCGCCGGCCCGGCGGCCTAAGAGCCCGGCCCTCACTCTCTCATCAGAAAGGGCCCGCGATGAGGCCTTCGAAGCGCGCCGCCGACGAGCTGCGGCCCGTCACCCTGGAGCGCGCGGTCTCGCGCTACGCCGAGGGCTCGTGCCTGGTCAGCTTCGGCAACACCCGCGTGCTCTGCACCGCCTCCCTCGAGGAGCGCGGTCCCCCGTGGCTGCGCGGCTCCGGCAAGGGCTGGATCACGGCCGAGTATGCCATGTTGCCGCGCGCGACGCACGACCGGACCCGGCGCGAGATCAACTCGGGCAAGCCCTCGGGCCGCACCCAGGAGATCCAGCGCCTGATCGGCCGCTCGCTCCGGGCGGTGACGAACCTCCCCGCTATGGGCGAGCGCCAGGTTACGGTCGATTGCGACGTGATCCAGGCCGATGGCGGCACTCGCACCGCCGCGATCACCGGCGCCTGGGTCGCACTCTACGATTGTTTCGCCTGGATGCGCACCCGCTCGATCATCTCGGTGGACCCGCTGCGCGACCATGTCGCCGCCGTGTCCTGCGGCCTGTACAAGAACACGCCCGTGCTCGACCTCGACTATGCCGAGGATTCGGCAGCCGAGACCGACGCCAACTTCGTGCTGACCGGCAGGGGCGGCATCGTCGAGGTGCAAGGCACCGCCGAGATGGAGCCGTTCTCCGAAGAGCAGCTCCTCGAATTGCTGCGTCTCGCCCGCGCCGGTACCGACCGGCTTGTGGCGCTCCAGAAGGAGGCGATCGCGTGAGCCCACAGCGGAGCGGCAACCGCAGGCTGACCGGCAAGGTGGTTATCGCCACCCACAATGCCGGCAAGCTCACGGAGATGCGCGAACTCCTGGCGCCGTTCGGGATCGAGGCGGTCTCGGCCGGCGAGCTCGGCCTGCCCGAGCCCGACGAGACCGGCACGATGTTCTCCGAGAACGCCGCCATCAAGGCGCATGCCGCCGCCAAGGCGACCGGGCTGCCGGCCTTCGCCGATGATTCCGGCCTGTGCGTCGACGCGCTCGACGGGGCGCCGGGCATCTTCTCCGCCCGCTGGGCCGGCCCGGCCAAGGACTTTTCCGGCGCGATGGCGCGGATTTTTTCGGAGCTGGAACAGCGCGCGGCGACGAACCGGAAGGCGCATTTCGTCTCCGCCCTCGTGCTCGCCTGGCCGGACGGCCACACCGAGCTGTTCGAGGGCCGCGTGTTCGGCGCGCTCGTTCCGCCGCGTGGCGAGGCCGGCTTCGGCTACGATCCGATCTTCCAGCCGGACGGTCATGACCGGACCTTCGGCGAGATGAGCGCCGAGGAGAAGCACGGGGTCGATTGGCAGAAGGGGGAGGGGCTGTCGCACCGGGCCCGGGCCTTCGTGCTGTTGAGCCGCGCCTGCCTGGCGCCGCCCCCCTGATTGCCAAACCGGGCCGGCACGCGCACATCCCGTCGATCATGACTTCGACCGGCCCGGACCATCCGACCCGCGACGCGGGCTTCGGGATCTACCTGCACTGGCCCTTCTGTGCCGCGAAGTGCCCGTATTGCGACTTCAACAGCCACGTCCGGCACGGGGGCGTGGACCAGCCGCGCTTCCTCGACGCCTTCCGGGCCGAGATCGCCCACAGCGCCGCCCGCACGCCCGGCCGCACCGTCACCAGCATCTTTCTCGGCGGCGGCACGCCCTCGCTGATGGAGCCCGCGACGGTGGCGGGGCTCCTCGACGCGGTTGCCGGCCACTGGGCGATGGCGCCCGATGCCGAGATCACCCTGGAGGCCAACCCGTCGAGCGTCGAGGCCGGCCGCTTCCGCGGCTATCGGACCGCTGGGGTCAACCGTGTCTCCCTCGGCGTTCAGGCTTTCGACGACGCCTCCCTGAAAAAGCTCGGCCGGCTGCACAATGCCGAGGAGGCTTTCGCGGCGATCGGCATCGCCCAGGCCGTGTTCGAGCGAACCTCGTTCGACCTGATCTATGCCCGACCCGACCAGACGCCCGATCTGTGGCGGGCTGAATTGACCGAGGCGCTCCGGCGGGCCGCCGAGCATCTGTCGCTCTATCAGCTCACCATCGAGCCCGGCACGCCGTTCCACGGCCTCGCCGCCGCCGGCAAGCTGGTGACCCCAGACGACGAGACCGGCCGGGTCCTCTACGACGTGACCCAGGAGGTCTGCGGCCAGGCGGGCCTGCCGTCCTACGAGATCTCCAACCACGCCCGACCGGGCGCGGAATCCCTGCACAACCTGCTCTACTGGCGCTATGGCGAATATGCCGGCATCGGCCCCGGAGCGCATGGCCGGCTGGTCACGCCGGAGGGTCGGATCGGCACCGTCACCGAGCGCGGCCCGGAGGCTTGGCTCGCGAAGGTCGAGCGCGAAGGCCACGGCATCGTCGAGACCGAGACGCTCTCCCCCGCCGACCAGGCCGACGAGTTTCTGGTGATGGGCCTGCGGCTGGCCGAGGGGATCGATCCCGAGCGCTACGCCGCCCTGAAGGGCCGGCCGCTCAACGGCAACCGCATCGGCATGCTGGTCGGCGACGGCTTACTGCATCGCCTGCCCGGCGGCCGGATCGCCGCCACCTCCCGCGGGGCGCCGGTGCTCAACGCGCTCGTGGCCGAACTTGCTGCTTGATCAAGTCCCCGGCTTCGCCAAAACGCGCGGTGCCGGGCTGACCACGGGCGCGGCGTTGTTGCGGATCTCGTAGACGGCGAGCGCCCGCTCGCTCAGGCCCTCCGGGCGGAACCGGAAGGTGCCGTCCGTGCCGGCGAAGCCCGACGCGTTGGTCAGCGTCGTCTCGGCGAAGCGCTGCGAGCCGTATTGCCGGGTCAGCGCGGCGGACAGCATCACCGCGTCGTAGGCCAGCGAAGCGACCCGCGGCGGCACTGAGCCGAACCGAGCCTGATACCGGCCGCTGAAATTCGAAAACCCGTTCCGGTCGGGCGAGGCGAAGCGTCCGCCCTGGAGCGCCGGCAGCGCGAACAACGCCGGCTCGTTCCAGAGGGCGGTGCCGATCGGCCGGACCCGGGCGGGGTTGTAGCCGGCCTTGGTCAGGGCAGCGGCGACCACCGGCATGGCCTCGGCGGTCTCCGGGATGAACAGCGCGTCGGCCGTGGCGCCGGCCCCGGTAATGACCCTGGCCAGCCGCTCGACCGCCGGCCCCGGTGCCCCCGGGGCATAGCGCTCCACCGCCGCGACCCGGGCGCCCTTGCGGGCCACCGCCTCGCGGAACTCGGCCTCGACCGCGTTGCCGTAGGCGGTCTCCGGGATCAGAGCCGCGAAGGAGCGCTTTCCGTCCGCGACGGATTCGTCGACGATCCGGTCGACCTCCGGCTGCGGCAGGAAGCTCAGCAGAAAGACGCCCCGGGACGCCACGGAGGCGTCCGTCGAGAACCCGATCACCGGCTTGCCCGCGGCCTTGGCGGGCACGGCGGCGGCCTGGACGTTGGCGGCGAAGACCGGGCCGAGCACGATGTCGGCGCCCTGCTTGAGGGCGTCCTGGGTCGCGTCCCGGGCGCCGTCGGGGCTGCCGCGGTCGTCCCCGACCAGGATGGTCAGGTCCGGCTGCTGCCCCTCGTCATAGGCGAGCTGGGCGGCGTTGCGCATCGCGCTGCCCACCGCCACGCCGGTGCCGGTGAGCGGCAGGACCAGCGCAACCTTCACGGTTCCCGATCCGATCCGGTTGCCGCCCGCAGCCGCGGGCGTGAGAGGAGGTGAGGAGCCGGCCGGAACCGCCGGGGTGACGCCCAGCGGCACATCCGCCGGCGGCGACAGCTCGGCCCGGGCCGGAGGCGCGCGCCGGGACGCGCTCGAACCGCCGAATCCGAGGCAGCCGCCCAGGGTCGGCGACAGGGCGCCGAGGATGGCGGTCAGGGCGGCGACGCGCGCGAGACGGTCCCGCCGACACTTCGGACGCGCCATGGCGCGGTCTCCTTCGAACAGGCGCAAACAACCTGACCGGGCAGTTTTCAAATGTAAACGCGCCGGTGGCGACTTGCCCCCGGTCTCGACGCGCAGCCGCGACGTCGGGTGCGGAGTGTGGCAAGATCACCCGCGATGACACGCCGATTCGATGACCCGGGGCCCCCGATCTCAACAAAACCCACGTCTCACAAGCCGGGTGCGGACCGTCCGCGCAACACCACCTTCACGGCCTTTGGGCTGGCCAGCGAGACCGAGCCGCTGTCGCCGGGGCTGCACATCGTGGCAACGCCGATCGGCAACCTGCGCGACATCACCATCCGGGCGCTCGCGACCCTGGCGGCGGCCGATGCGGTGCTGGCCGAGGATACCCGCGTGACCCGGACGCTGCTGGCGCATTACGGCATCACCACGCCGCTGCTCGCCTATCACGAGCACTCGAACGAGGCGGTGCGCGACCGGATGGTGGCGCGGCTCCAGGCCGGCGAGGCCCTGGCCCTGGTCTCGGATGCCGGCACGCCGCTGGTGTCGGATCCCGGCTACAAGCTCGTCCAGGCGGCGATCGAGGCCGGGATCGCGATCACGCCGGTGCCCGGGCCGTCGGCCGTGATGACCGCCCTGGTGGCGGCCGGCCTGCCCACTGACCGGTTCTTCTTCGAGGGGTTCCTGCCCCAGAAGGCCGGGGCGAGGCGCAACCGGCTCGAAGCCCTGATCCAGGTGCCGGGAACGCTGGTCCTGTTCGAGTCGCCTCACAGGCTGCCCGAGATGCTGGCCGATGCTGCCGCCGTGCTCGGTGCCGACCGTCCGGCCGCGGTGACCCGGGAACTGACCAAGTTCTACGAGACGATCCGCCGGGATACCCTGGGTTCCCTGAGCGAACGCTTCGGCCAGGAGGGGGCGCCGAAGGGCGAGATCGTCGTGATCATCGGCGCCGCGATCACGCCGGACCGCCCGGTCGAGGGGGATGCCGCCCTCGACGGGTTGATCCGCACTGCGCTGGAACGGCATTCGATCAAGGATGCGGCGAGCCTCGTCGCGGACGAGACCGGGCAGCCGCGCCGCGCCATCTACGCCCGGGCGCTGGTGCTCGCCCGGGACAGCCAGGGTTGAGCTGAGCCGTGCCGGACCAAGCCTTGCGGCGTCGCGCCGCCCATCTGCGCGGACACCGGGCCGAATGGCTGGCGATGGCGGCGCTGCTGCTGAAGGGCTACTGGCCGATGGAGCGCCGGGTCAGCTTTGCCGGCGGCGAGATCGACCTGATCGTCCGCCGTCCGCGCACCATCGTGTTCGTCGAGGTGAAGGCGCGGTCGAGCCTGGACGATGCGCGCGTGGCGATCGATGCGGCCAAGAGGCGGCGCTTCTCCCGCGCCGTGCGGGCTTGGGTCGGCCGCAATCCCTGGTGTGCGGGGATGACCCTGCGGGCCGACGCGGTGTTCATCGGCCCCGGCGAATGGCCGGTGCATCTGCCGGAGGTCTTCACCATCGAGGGGCTTTAAGGGGCTTGTTCAGCCCCGGGCGGCGCGGATCGCGCTGATCAGCGTGCGCTTGAGATCGGCCTGGCTGAACGGCTTCTGGACCACGGGCCGGTCGCGGAACGGCTCGCGGATGCCGGCGCCGCCGTAGCCCGTCGAGAACACGAGCGGCAGGTCGCGCTGCACGATCGCCTCGGCGACCGGGTAGATCGGTTCCCCGGCGACGTTCACGTCGAGGATCGCGATCTCGAACGTCTCCTGCGACGCCATCTCGAGGGCGGTCGACAGGCGTGCGGCCGGACCGACCACGGCGCAGCCGAAGTCGAGCAGCATGTCCTCGAGCAGCATCGAGATCGCGGCTTCGTCCTCGACGACGAGCACACGGACGCCGTTCAGAACGTCATCGTTGGGGTCAGCAGTCACGCCGGGCCGTCTTCCCTTCGATCGCCCCCGTACCGGGGATCTTGCCGTGCCATTGATACGCCTCGCGAGCCGCAAGAGCAGCGCTGGGAAGCGCCGAGGCGGCATCGCCAGGCGGTCCGCGAGACCACCTGTGGCGTCGCCCGGAATACCGGATGTGTCAAGCGTTCGCTGGCCGTTCCCCGATCAATGACCGCATCGATGTTAACCGGCGATACATTTTTGTCGGCATTCGCGCCCGGACAACGCGCGCCGCGCCTCAATCATCCTTGAAGGACACCTTGGCGCCCCGGCTCACGTGGGCGGCGAGGTCGCGGGCGTTCCAGTTGGTCAGCCGGATACAGCCGTGGGATTCGGTCTTGCCGACCTTCTCGGGCTCGGGCGTGCCGTGGATACCGTAGCTCGGGATCGCGAGGTCGATCCAGACGAGCCCGACCGGGTTGTTCGGCCCCGGCTTGATCGAGAACTTCTGCTTGGTCTTCACGCCCTTGAACGCGTATTTCGGATTGTAGGTGTAGTCCGGGTCGAAGGCGACGCCCTTCACCTTGGTCTCGCCGCTCGGCGCCGGCTTCTCGGTGCTGCCGATCGAGGCCGGGTAATAGCCGAGCAGCTTGCCGTCGGCCCCGAAGGCGCGCACGTCGCGGCTGGTCTTGTCGACCTCGATCCGCTCGACCTTGGGCTCCTGCGGCAGATCCTTGCCCTTCGGCTTGTCCGTGCCCATCGGGTCAACCGCCGCCACGGTGATCGCCGTGCCGGCCTTGTCGAGGGGCCTGCCCGGATTGAGTGTGCTGACGAGGTCGCGGCTCATGTGGAAGCGCTCGGCCAGCATCTCACGCGGGTTGGTGTAGCCGAGCTCCTTGAGGTCGGCCTGCTCTTCCATCTTGGGCGGGATTTTTTCCACATAGGGACCGGAGGCGTCGGCCTCGGTGAGCGCGTAGTCGGAGACGGCCGGCTTGTCGCTCGTGGCCTGAAGCTTGTCCCAGAGCTCGGGTGTCAGGTCCTGGCTGGCGGGCAGGCCCTGGGCCACCGCGAAGGCCGAGAGCGCGCGCTGGTAGTTCTCGCCCTTCAGGCCGTCGATCGCGCCGGGGAAGAACCGCGCCCGGTCGAGCAGGACCTGCGCCTTCACGATGAGCGCGTCGGGTTTGTCGTCGGTCTTATTAGCGCTCCGGGCCTTCTTGCCGGACTTCTTGGTCTCGGCCTTCTTCGAATCCGGCTTGTCGGCCTCCGGCGGCTTAAAAGTTGCGGCGTTGATCGCCTCCGCGGTCAGGGCCGGCGCCTTGTCCGGCTGCGCCGACGCCACCGATGCCGCGAGGCTTATCGCCAGCAGAGCCGCGCAAACCGGCCGCGTGGATCTCTGCATCATCGCCGTCAAGTTCTCCGGGAGCGGGCGCGCTCCGGTCGCACAAGTATCGAGCGGGCTTGAACGTTCCGCCGCCACGGCCGCGCTACTCGCACAGGCGATGGCCGGCGTTGCGCTCGCGCTCGTCGAAGTGGAAGTGGTTGGCATGGGCGGCGTTGCTGCCGGGGCCCAGCACCGTGCGGAAGAAGCCGCAGGCCTTGCCGCGGACGGAGGCCAGGAACTCAGCGTCCTCAGTCCCCGCCGGCATCGCCTTGACCGGGATGCTGGCACGGCCGGCGAACGAAAACCCCATCACGTCGACGGCGGCCGCGAAGGCGTGATCGCTGAGCTTGGCATCGACATCGTGGTTCTGGCCCCGGCAGACATAGGTGCCGCCGAGTTCGAGCCCGGTGAGCGGATGCTTGAGCGTCCTTTCGGCCACGACCTGCACCTCGGTCGCCCAGCGGGCGAAGGATTCGGCCACCTGGCAGGTCAGCGTCGCGCCTCCGGGCAGCGCGATGTCGTCGGCGAGCTTGGTGACCTTCAGCGGCAGCGGCGCCGTACATTGGCCCTCGGCGATGGGCGGCAGCGGCTCGAACGCGACGCCGAGCCGCTTGAGGCGTGCGCGGCAGGCGGTGTCGTCCGGGGGCGCGACCTTGAGGGCCAGCGCCGCCTCGCCGGAGAGTTCCGGCGGCCGCTCCGGCGGCGTCGGCGGCGGCGTTGGGATCTCCGGCTTCTGAGCCTCCGGGGCCGCATCCTTGGTGGGCGGCGTCAGCTCGGCCGGCCGGACCGGCGGTGTCGGCTTTGCGGCTTCGGATGTCGGCGCGGGCTTCTGCTCCACCGGCTGGGCCGGCTTCAGCTCGCTCGGCCGCTCCGGCGGAAGCGGCGGCGGCACCGGCACGGCCGGAGCCTCGGCTGCCGAGACGGGTGCAGGCACCATCGCGCAGAGCCCGAGAGCGAGGGCGCTTCGTGCCAGAAAAATCGTCGGTCGGCGGGGCGGCATGGGACCTCGAAGCGCGGGCGTAGGCCGGGGGAAACGAACGGAAGCGCATTCGGATCGCTCCAATCCGGTTGACGAGGCTTCCGATCGGGCCTCTGTCTTCCGTCAAAGGGCCGCGGACCCCATCTCGCGGCCCGGATGACAGGCCGACTGACCCGTCGGACCGACGCACCATTGAGGACCGAATGCCGGATGTCGCCGATGCCGGGCTCCCGAGCCTGCCGCAGGACAACCCCTTCCGCGACGCGCAGTGGAGCACGCCCCACGGCCTGCCGCCGTTCGAGCGCATCCAGCCGGAGCATTACATGCCGGCCTTCGAGGCGGCGCTCGCGGCCCATAACGCCGAAATCCAGGGAATCGCGTCCGACACGGCACCCGCGACCTTCGCCAACACCGTCGCGGCGATGGAGCGGGCCGGCCAGGCTCTCGAGCGGGTGGCCGGCGTCTTCTACAACCTGACTGGCAGCCACACGAACCCGGAGCTGCAGGCGATCGAGCGGACGATCGGCCCGAAGCTGTCCCGGCACGGCAGCGCCATCTACCTGAATCCGCAGCTCTGGGCGCGGATCTCGGCCGTCGATGCCGAGGCGGAGGGCCTCGGATCCGAGGAGCGCCGGGTCCTCGACCGCTACCGCATCCGCTTCCGCCGCGCTGGCGCCGATCTCGCCCCGGCCGACAAGGCGCGCATCGCCGAGATCGCCGCCCGGATGTCCGAGCTCGGAACCCAGTTCAGCCAGAACCTGCTGGCCGACGAGAGCAGCTTCACCCTGCCGCTGACCAGCGAGGACGATCTCGCCGGCCTGCCGCCGTTCCTGCGCGCCGCCGCCGAGAGCGCGGCTCGGGAGCGCGGGCTAGAGGGCCACGTCATCACCCTGTCGCGCTCGCTGATCGAGCCGTTCCTGGTGTTCTCGACCCGGCGCGATCTGCGCGAGAAGGCCTACGCGGCCTGGACGCGGCGCGGCGAGAACGGCGGCGCCACCGACAACCGGGCGATCATCGTCGAGATGGTCGGGCTGCGCGCCGAGCACGCAAGGCTGCTTGGCTTCGACAGCTTCGCGCATTTCAAGCTCGACGACACGATGGCGGCGAGCCCCGACGCCGCCATGGAGCTGCTGCGCGACGTCTGGACCCCGGCCCGGGCGCGGGCGGGCGAGGAGCGCGAGCGGCTTCAGGCGCTGGTCCAGCAGGAGGGCCACAATTTCGCGCTTCAGGCGCATGATTGGCGCCACTACACCGAGAAGCTGCGCCGGGCCGAGCACGACCTCGACGAGAGCGAGGTCAAGGCGTACCTGCCTCTCGACCGGATGATCCAGGCGGCGTTCGACACGGCCTCGCGGCTGTTCGGGCTGACCTTCGAGGAGCTGTCCGACGTTCCGCGCTACCACCCGGACGTGCGCGTCTGGCGGGTCGGCAACCCGGACGGGTCCGAGGTCGGGCTGTTCCTGGGCGATTACTTCGCCCGGTCCTCGAAGCGCTCCGGTGCCTGGATGAGCGCGTTCCGTTCCCAGGAGCGCCTGAACGGCACGGTCACGCCGGTCATCGTCAACGTGATGAACTTCGCCAAGGCCCCCGTCGGCGAGAGCGCGCTCCTGTCCTTCGACGACGCCCGCACCCTGTTCCACGAATTCGGCCACGCCCTGCACGGGCTCCTCTCGGACGTAACCTATCCGCTGCTCTCCGGGACATCGGTGTCGCGGGACTTCGTCGAGTTGCCGTCGCAGCTCTACGAGCACTGGCTGGAGCAGCCGGAGGTGCTGCAGGCCCATGCCCGCCACCACCGGACCGGTGAGCCGATGCCGGACGCGCTGCTGCGCAAGCTGCTCGCGGCGCGGACCTTCAACCAGGGCTTCGCCACAATCGAATACACCGCCTCGGCGATCGTCGACATGACCCTGCACCTCTCGTCGGGCGGCGAATCCGGCCTCGACGTGCCGGTCTTCGAGGCCGACGCCCTGCAGCGGATCGGCATGCCGGCCGAGATCAGCATGCGCCACCGGACGCCGCACTTCGCGCATATCTTCTCGGGCGACGGCTACGCCGCCGGCTATTACAGCTATCTCTGGTCCGAGGTGCTGGACGCCGACGCCTTCGACGCCTTCCGGGAGGCCGGCGACATCTTCGACCCGGAGACAGCGAAGCGCCTGCGCACCTTCGTGTACGGCGCCGGCAACCTGCGCGACCCGCGCGACGCCTACACGGCCTTCCGCGGCCGCATGCCGAGCATCGCGCCGCTGCTGAAGAAGCGGGGGCTTGCCGCTTAGGTTGTTTCGGGAAGGCACGGGCGGATCAATGATCTTGGTCCGGCCGCAGATGGCGCGGGTCCCCTCTCCCGTGCGGGAGAGGGACAGGGTGAGGGGTGCGACCCCTCCGGAAAATCCTAGTCCCTCCCCCCAACCCTCTCCCGCACGGGCTAGCGGATTCACACATTGGGGTCGGCAGGATACGCTGGAGACACCGCGGCTCTCCCTCCCCCCTCTGCGGGGGAGGGTGGCCCCCGAAGGGGTTCGGGAGAGGGGAGCGACGGTGCAGGATGGGGCTGCGGCCTTCATGCCCGCTCTGCGTCATCCGCAAGGCGGGTTCCGCTCTCCCGACCCCTGCTGACGCAGAGGCCACCCTCCACCGCACAGGGGGGCGGGCAGGGGCGGGGTCGTTCTGGTGTGCCCTACCCGTCGACCGGACGGTAGTCCCAAACGCGAAGTCAGACCGCACATGTCATGCGGCGCAGGCGCGCTATGCGCCCGG